>NZ_DATCNW010000182.1:0-10070 GCF_036565025.1 Pengzhenrongella sp. | reverse complement strand
CCATGAAAGGCGCGAAAGACTTCGCCGCCATCCGCTCCTACATCGCGACCGCCGCCAAGCACGGCATCACCATGTTCGACGCGCTCAACCGCCTCACAAGCCAAGACCCCTGGTACCCCGCCACCACCTGACCAGTTACGTCGGCGTTACGTTCGACCGGCACGACCAGGTCGCCTGGGAAACCCTCCGAGAGGTGCGCCTGGGACCGGTCAAGCCGCGTCTACTCTTCGTCACGCACCCCCTCTACTACATCGCTTTCGTGCCGAAGCGAGCCGCCGACATTCACCGCCTCTCACCGAGGAAACGAATGACGACCCGTATCTATGGAACAACCTTGGTGCTGATCACGCAGACCGTGACTCCAAGCGGTGATGACATCCTCGCCGCGGTCGAGCGTCTGTCTGATGTCCCCCTCCGCCGCTGATCCCAGTAGTCGCGTGGGGGGTGGCTCGCTCGTCTGCACGTGCGCGGCACGACCGCCGGCGACTTGGGTGGCGTTAAGTGATGTTCGGCGGGCAGCGCGGCCGGGGCCCGAGGCATCTCTCCGGCGGCTTGCTGGCCGTGTCCCTATCGGGTCGCGTGTTTCATCCCGCCGTTGGCGGCCACGGGCAGCGCAACCGTCCGCTCATGCCGACGAGCGGGTGCTGCGGCATGCCGACTGCGATGCTTACCGGGTGGCGAAGAAGGGTCAGTCCCGACGTCCCGACCGTGTCAACGAGTGGGCGGTATCGGTGCGCCTGAATGACGGCAGCGCGCTGTTCTGGTGCGGTGAGGAAGCCGGACGTCAAGGTCAGGACTGGGGTCGGGAGTCCCAGGCGTTTCGGTTCGCGACTCGGGACGAGGCCGAGCAGTACGCCGCTGAGTGCGCGACGAACTCGGCGGCGTGGGAGTACCGAGCCGTTTGTCTGGCCCAGCTGAGGTAGTCAGCGCGGACGCACTCACAATGCCGCAGGGCCGATGGCGGCATGGCATGAACGCTCATGCCACGGCGCGGACGGTCGTCTACCGCGGTGGGGGCCCGAATCGCGACCGCAGCGCGAGGACCCCGTCACGGACCCGGCCCGGCTTGAACGGGCTGCCACCCTCACCTGCTGCGGCCGGGCGCGCCCTTACCGGGCAGACGCGCCTTGGGCGGGTTCAGCCTCGACTTTACGGGGCGGGCGGCCCTCCGTCCGCGGGATGGTGCGCCCGCTCATGCCGCTGAGTATCACGGCGGCCGGCGTTTCGCTCACGGCGGCCGGCGGGCTCGTGGGCCGGTGTCCCGCCGGTAGGTTGAGGATCGTGTTCGAGCGACTCACGGCCATGATCCCGGGTTCACCGATCGCAGGTCCTGCTGATGCGGGCTCGCCTCCGCCAGGCATACGGTCCGCGCTCGGCGGCATGGCTGGCTCCACGCTCGGACACGGTCTGTATCGGTTCCACACTCGATCCAGCGCTGCGGCGGCCGACATGCTCGTCGGCGCTGCGTATCCAGAGTTCGTGGGCGTGTCGCCTGCTTCGGCATGGACTGGCTCGGCAGGCAGTTCTCGCTCGACGCTTCACGTGGCACCCGCGACGACCCCGAAGTACTCCTGTTCGACGTCGGTGCGGGCGAAACGTTGGAGATCCCGACCGCGTTCTCGGCGTTCCACGAGACGGAGTTGACTGAGTACACCGACGCGGCCCTCGCGTCTGAGTTCTTCGAGCAGTGGCTGCGCGGGCATCCTGAACCAGTCCGCTTTGACCAATGCGTGGGCTATCAGGTCCCGCTGTTTCTTGGCGGAGCCGACGAGTTGGGCAACCTCGGCCGCACGGATCTCGACGTCTACTGGACCTTGACCGGGCAGTTGAGGGTGGCTGCGCTCGGCTGAAGCCAAGCGTTCCGTTCATAACTGCGTTGCAGGGGGTGTTCAGGAGGAGTGCGATCCGACGCCGTTATTTCTGCGTCGCGCCGAGCAGTCGGGTCGCCGCTGCGAAGTATTCCTCGACCTCGACCTCGGCGGCCAAGTGCAGGTCGGTCCCTGACGATCTGGGTTGAGAAATACCCGGGGGCCGCCCCGGGCGAGCTTTTGAATGCCCGCCCACAGTTCGCTACCCCTCGTGCTGCGGCGGATGCACAAGAGCCGAGGCGGTTCTCCGATAGACCCCGTACAGCACCAAAGCCACCATCGCCAGGAAGCCAAGGGCGCCACCGACCCAGGTACCGACGCCGTCGCTCACGAGGATGCTCAGCAGCACTTTGGCAACGATGCCCAGCGCATACAGGCCAGCCGGAACTTTCCATGTCGTCACTCGCGGCATGTGGCTCCTCTGACGTAGTTTGGTTTCACCCGCAACCTCGCGCCGCTTCAACACGCGCACGGGAGCCGATCCTCCCACCTTGTAGCGCTGGCGCTCGGTCTTGGGTTGTCGGCAGCGACCTCAGCCAAGTCGCTCAACACCGCATAACGGTCGTCAAGTGCTGGGTCCCGAAGTTCCTCGGGTGTCGCTGAGCGTTGGAGTGGCGGGTCGGCGACCGACGGCCTGAACGTCGATGTCGTCCTCCCCGCGAGCATGAGCGGAGGGGCTTCCTTGAACTGGTGAGTGGTCAGGGACCGCCTGCCTTTGAGGGAGCCCCGCCGATCTCGGCGGAGCCACGCGGGTGGGGAGTTTCAGTGAGCACGTATGGGTACTTTCGAACGAGCGACAATCACCAGAGCAGCTTCCCCAGCTCTGACCTGACTTCAACCACTCGTGGTCCACGATCCGGGCCGGATCGCGCGCGACGCACGGATCTGCCGCGATGGAGGCTCGCGTTCTCGCCCGGTGAGCTATCGGCTATCGGCACGACATTCAAGGTGACAGTGTTCAGCCAGGCAGACCCTTGCCACCCTGCACTGTGAGCTGGGTCTGATCAGACATCCCCACGATCAACGGTCGCGCCTCCTGAATGAGCGCCTTGATGTCTTCGGGTTCGAGCGACGCGTCGTGGGCGGCCACGTCGGTCCAGACCTCCCAGACCCACACCGCCTCGGGCTCGTCGGACGTGCTGACGATGTAGTGGATGCATCCTGAGTTGCGCTCAAGCAACTTGGCCGCCTGCAACAGGTAGGTAACCAGGTCATCGCGCCGATCGGGCTGAGCCGTGAACTTGCCGAATAGTCCGTAGGTCATCTCGGCACTGTAGTGGCAGCCATCGATGCTCTTCGGAGCGCGTTCGGCAGAGGATCGGCTACCGGAACACTCTGGCTCAACCCACAGCGTCGATAGGACCTGACGGTGGTCCAGAACGGCGACGCTTGTCGAGTCTTCGTTCGCGGAACGCTGACCTTCGCCCTGGGACGTGTGTCGGCGAGGAGATCGCAACTGGCGCGCCCACAACTGAACGGTCGTTACGGTCCGTTGAGCAGCCAGTGCCGCGCGCGCAGCGCCGTCGGGCATTCCCGCGGGAACGTCCGACGCGGAGGTTTGGTCACGGTTCACGATGTGAACGTTGCCGTCTCAAATTGCAATACGAGACGTTTCTGCGGGAACGCCTCAAGCGCGGGGCAAGGGCCGTAGCGGTCTCGCTGGCTGGCCCAGCTCCGCCACGCCGCACGATCACATAAGAGAGTCAACTGTCGTTCAGCGGCGACGACGCCGTGTTCGTGTGGCGGTTTGGTCGGGTGCACACCCAGCCGCTGGTCGGGTGCACCCCCAACACCGACGCAACAGCCATACCCGTGAGGGTCCCCGCCGCGCGCGAGGCCGCCCGCGGTGCGCCAGCGACCGGAACGCCTCATCGGTCTGGTCCCGCACCTATATCGTTCGTCGGTGACCCGCCCCCGGCGCGCCGTCGTCGTGCTCCTCGTGCCCGCAGTGCTCGCGCTCGGCGCGTGCGCCGGACCCGCCGGAGCAGAGGAAGTGACGACGACCGATCCGGCGCAGCCCACGGCGATCGCCACGTGGTCGGAGCCCGCCGGGATCGCACCCGAACTGGTGTACGTCACCGGCGTCGAGGGCTTCGAGCTCGCTACGCAGTCCGTGGGCGTCATGGGCGACGACGGCATGTCGGCGATCTACGTGAGGTCCGGCGGCGGGGCCGTCGGCACCGTGATGCTCACCACCTCGCGGGACCCGACCCCGAACGTCGCCGCGTGCGCCGAGCTGCCCGACTCCTCGGAGCCCCAGCTGGTGCTGCGATGCGCCGTTGAACGCGGTGACGTGCACGTCGCGCTCGATGGTGTGGACGTCGAGTCGGCGACCATGCGCGAAGCCGCTGAGGGGGTCCGGGTGCCGGGGGCAGAGGAACTCGGCCACCTCTTCGCCGACGTCCCGGTGGCGGAGGTCCCGGTCGAGCGAGGCGACCTGCCGCCCAACGGTGACGGCGCCCCGCTCGATCCGCCGGGAGCCGGCGGCTGATCCGAGGACCAGGCGCATCGTTCCGGCCCTCGATGACCCGCGCACGCTAGTCGCAGCGGGTCACTGCTCCTGGGCAAGACAAGCGTGTTCATCATGGTGTCATTTCGCCTCCGGGCGCACGGTGACGAGGAGCACCCACGCTCCACACGAGCACCCGATCCCCAGGGCGAGCTTGCGTGAAGTGCCCGCTCATGGCGCGTTGAGGGCGGCGCCGCTCCCCGAAACGTGCCGGTGGCCGAACGGCCTATCGGTACTCGGCGACAACCTCGATCGTCCCGACGATGTGCCGGTTCAGGTCCTTCAGGTCCTTCAGGTCCTCCGCTGGAATCCAGTACTCCAGGATCGTGTGACCGCCAGCCTGCTGGACCTCGTAGCGATCCATGAACGACTTCTCGACCTCGAAGCGCGTCACGTAGCCGACGCCGCTCGCCTTCACGTTCCAATCGCGGGCGATCTTGGTCGCGTACTCCTCGTTCAGCACCGGGTAGAAGATTGGCTGATCGGGCAACCGCGGCGGCCACGAGCGCCAACCGGATTCCTCGACCAGGGCCAGCTCCTTCGGCCCCGTCGGACGCCAAAGCGTGACCGTCTCCACGTAGCGCATGATGCCAGCGAACTTCCCGAAGGACGTCCGGACATGCCGCGGTCCGAGTGCGTCCTGGGAGGGTGTGCGACTACTCGCCAGGACTGAGATCGACTCGGATCGCGTCGGGGGACAGATCATCCTGCGGCACTTCTGCATCGACCGTCACGACGATGCGGGTCCAACCAGGGTGGGCAGGATGAATGACCTCGGAGTCCGCATCCCCCACGCTGACCCGGCCGCTCGGAGTATGCAGAACGCCTCGGTAGATCTCACGCCTGTCTGCGGACTCCGGGGCATCGTCGGGCAAGAGTCGCACGAGGACCTCGGCTTCGGCCCATTCGGACTCCTCCGCAAAGGACTCGACGTCCTGGGCGTGACGGACGAGCGCGATCAAGCCGTGCTCGTCGCCCGTAACTGCGCGGCCCGGCTTCACGTCGGGGATCGCACCGCCCTCCTCAGGCGCACAAACGACCACGACTCCCCAATGGAAGGGGCGGCGGACTGTTCCCACGCAACCCTCGCCCCAACTGCTCGCCCGGCTCCGACCTGCGACTCGTGGATCCCGTTGCGGTCGTCGGCGGCTCAGGTCGCCTCGCCAGTTCCAGCGTCACGGGTGGAGGGGCCGCTGGTGGTCCAAGGACGTAGCCGGGGACGCCAAGCGGGCACCGCACGACGGTAGGCGTCGAAGTCCGCCCCGAAGCGGGCGGCCAGCGCAGGTTCTTCGTACCAGCGCACGAACGCGGCGGCCCCGACCCACACCGTGATCGAGTAGACCAGCATGCTGAACTGCCCGAACAGCAGGGCCTCCCCGACGAAAAGGGTCATCACCGCCAGGTAGATCGGGTTGCGTACGTACCGGTTGAGGCCTGTCACTACCAGGTGCCCGGTCATCGCGCCCGGCATCGGTGTTCCCCCTGCCCGCACGAACTGAACAAAGACGTGCACCACCGCGATCAGGCCCGCGACGATCAGCACGATGCCCACGGCTTCGGCCACGGACCAGTAGTGCAGCAGATGCCGCAACCGCCAACCAGTCAGCCACCACGGAACAAGCACGGCCCGACCCCGCCGGTGACCACGAACCAGATGGCGCTCGTAACCACAGCAGCAGATCTGCGCACGACCATCACCTTCTCGGTCCGCCCGGCAGATGCCGCCGTCGCGCGCCGCTTCTCGCCGAGGAGACACGATCCGGTACGCCTTCCGGGCCTCTCCCACGATGGCATGGATCGGCGGCCACGGCGTCGAGCCCACCTACTGTGACGGCGTCTGCGATCTGCAGGGCGGCCTGGGCGGGCATGAGGTCTGCGGTGTCGACGACCTCAGCGACGACGTCGAATTAGCCGCCGTCCGGCGGACCGCTGAGCACGGTCGGGACGTACTCGAGGCACTGGAGGCGGCCGTCGAACGTTCGGCTGGCGACCATCTCCAGCGCGACGTCGGGCCAGCCGTCGTAGATGCGATCCTGGCCGGTCGCACCCGTGACGAACGGGAAGAAGCTGATGGAGGCGGAACTCGAGCGTACGGACGCCGAGCACCGGATACTGTTCAGGCTCTCCGAGGACGAGTTGCTCTTACTTGCCAACTCGGTAAACGAGGCGATCCAGGCGATCAAGGATTGGGAGTTCCCGATTCGGCTCGGGGTAGACAAGAGCGCTGCCCGAAAGTTGCGAGATGGCCTTCAAAATGTGATCGCAGGGTTGCCTGGAGCCGAGTAGTTCGTCTCAGCGCCCATAGGCCGTTGCTCAGGTTGAGGCGAACAGGGTGCCCATGAATCCGGGCGCTGGGCGGGTATACGTGCCGGTGCCTGCACCCAGCGCCCGCCACTCGGCGTTGCCGACCAGGCCGCTGGCCGGCAGGTGGTGCTCGCGCTGGAAGGCGATAACGCTGGCCCGTGTCGCGGGGCCGAACACCCCGTCGGCGGCTGGCGCGCCCAGACTTCGCTGCAGCATCACGACCGCGCTCCCGCGTGACCCGCCGGCCAGGCGGACGTTGAGGTAGGGCGTCAGAAGGTTGCCGCGTGCGGCCTGCCCGGTGACTCCCGGGCAGGTGAGGTTGTCGTCGTACACGTTGTCGGTCCACTGGGTCAGCCAGGGCTTACCCCCGGCGTAGCTCGCCGTGACGCACCGGGCTGCGGCCTGCGACTTGCTCGCCTGGCCGACCGGCACCCAGGTGGGCACACCCGGCATACTCCGGGCACCGGTGATCGCCTTCCAAGCTTTGTCGTATGAGTAGATGCCTGCGTGTATGCCTGCTTCCCGGTAGCCCGCGATGACACCGTCGATGACGGCGTTGTTCTGGTCCGCGCCGGCCGACCACGGCGATCGCGTTCTGGGCTCGACATCGACCCAGATCATCGGTGACTGCAGGCCAACCCGGGCCATGGTGCCGAGGTTGAAGGCGGCCTGGGCGGCCCCGACCCGACGTAGTTGCTGGGTCAGCGTTCCGGTGCCCCCGTAGCGGGCTAGCTCCGCATCGGTCGGATAGGTCGAGATGGCGTATGCGCCGGCCCACAGATGACGGGATCTGACCGAGGCGACCTGGCTGGCCAGGCAGGGGTTGGCTCGGAACGCCCCGCCGTCGGTCAGGCCCAGCACCGCGAACGATGCGCTGTCCTGGGGACCCGGCAGTCCGTTGCCGCCGTCACTCTTCGCGCACTGGGGCCAGGAGATGTCATTGCCGTACACCGTGGTTCCGGGCGCCGGCACCGGGGACAGGTGGACCTGGGACAGGTGGACCGGCGGCGCAAGGGGGGCGGACGAGAATGGGGACACCACGGCATAAAGGATTAGGCCCAGGGTCGCGACGATGGTGGTCAGCCGGTCGGGTCGTTGCTTCGGCGGGAACTTCGCGAGGTGCACACGCCAAGTCTGCTGTATTGCGGTCACCAGCTGTCGACGCCTCGTGAAAGCTAACCCCCAGTTGCCGGGCGAGTTTGCGGCAGAAGGGGGTCAATTCTCGCCAGGCGTTGACAACCGCGGTAACCAGCGCGGGGCGTCACGTTCGATGACCATGGCCGCGTCACATTGGGTGACGTCTCTCGGTCAGGGGCGCCAGCGAGGTTATGCCACGAACGCCGCCGGGGCGCAGCCGGTCAGGCGAGCCGAGGTGAGGACCGGGATCCGCGAGGTGTCAGTCCACGAGGCCCCGCTCGCCTCAAGCGAGGACGAGACACCCCATAGCGGTCGCCAAGTGCTGGTCGCGCCAGCGACTTGGGTGGCGGTAAGTGATGTTCGGCGGCTAGCGGACTTGCAAAAGAGTCGCGGTTAGGTCACCCTAAGGACCGAGAACTTAGGATCACCTAATACATGTTGCGGAAGAGAGACACCGATGGGCATGTCACAGACGCTGTTGCTCGGCTTCATCGCCGGGGTGACGATCCTGCTAGGCCTGCCGGTGGGTCGGATGCGCCGGCCCGCACCGAGCCTGCGGGCGCTCTTGAACGCCGTCGCGATCGGGATCCTGCTGTTCCTGGTGTGGGATGTGCTCTCGCACGCGTGGGAGCCGATCGACACCGCGTTGGGTGAGGTGCACGACAACCATGGGAGCCTGGCCCCGGTCCTCGGCTATGGCGCGTTGTTCGCGGGCGGCCTTGCGATCGGGCTGCTGTCCCTGGTGTTCTACGAGCGGTGGATGGGGCGTGCGATCCGCTCGGACGAGGGCTCGGCCTCGGCCGCCCGTCGGTTCGGTCCCGGGGCGATGACAGTCGGTGAGCTGACTGTGAACCCGAAGGGGCTGGCTTCGTGGTCACCCGCCCGGCGGCTGGCGCTACTCATCGCCGTCGGTATCGGGCTGCACAACTTCGCCGAGGGACTTGCCATCGGCCAGTCCGCGGCACGGGGTGAGGTCGCCTTCGCGACGCTGCTCGTGATCGGGTTCGGACTGCACAACGCGACCGAGGGCTTCGGCATCGTCGCACCGCTGGCTGCCGACGCATCGAACGATGTCCGTGACGGCTCGACGACCCGCCCGAGCTGGAGGTTCCTGCTCGGCCTCGGCGTGATCGGCGGCGGCCCGACGTTCCTGGGCACGGCAGTCGGGCATGGCTTCACCAGCGAGGCCGTCAGCGTGGTGTTCCTGACCCTGGCTGCGGGTTCGATCCTGTACGTGGTGATCCAGCTGCTCGGCATCGCAGCCAAGACGCGACGGCAGGACCTCCTCGCGTACGGGTTGCTCGTCGGGCTGATTGCCGGGTTCGCCACCGACGCGATCGTGACTGCGGCCGGCGCGTAGTCCCGCACGATCCGGGCTACGACCGCCGAGGCCCGGCGCACCGGCACCCCCAGCGTCCAGGCCGACGCCCCGTACCGCACGTTCGCCGACCTCACCACCCAAGGCCTAGGCGACCTCGACACCGCCGTCGTCCAGGCCCACCTCGAAAACCAAACCCCTTCGCCGAGAGTGGAGTTACCCCCCCTGGGAAAACCCTTTCCGGGGGCGATAACTCCACTCTCGCGGAGGGGGTTTCTTAGAAGGGGACGCCGCAGCGGAGGATCGCGTTGGCGTAGGGGGTGGCTTCGCCGGTGCGGATGAACAGCTGGGCGGAGCGGGATTGTGTCTTCAGGTCGGCGTGGGTGATCCAGCGGGGGTCGCCGAAGTGGGCGGTGAGCAGGGCGAGCGCGGCGGGGTTCGCATCGGCCGTCTCCTTCGCGACGGCGACCTGCTCGACGACGAGCTCGGCCGCCAGAGCGTCGATGACCTGCGCGAACGTCGGTACCCCGAACGTCAGCGCGAGGTCGACGACCGGGACGCCGTCGGGCCTGGGCAGGCCGCAGTCGCCGACCACGACGAGGTCGGTGTGCCCGAGGCGGGCCAGCGCGCCGCTGAGCGCGTCGTTGAGGATGCCGCGCCTCAGCACGACGCCTCCACCTCGGCCAGCGTCGGGTAGGACTCCTGCGCTCCCCGGCGCCCGACGGCGAGCGCGGCCACGTCGGTCGCCCGGCGCACCGCCGCCTCGAGCCCGTTGCCCGCGGCGAGCTCGACGGCGAGCGCCCCGACGAACGCGTCGCCGGCCCCGGTGGTGTCCACCGCGGTCACCTTCCGGGCCGGGACCGCCACGGCGGCACCGACCCCGCCGTCAGTGGTGCGCTCGAGGAGCACCGCGCCGTCCGACCCGAGGGTCAGT
>NZ_DATCNW010000181.1:0-9163 GCF_036565025.1 Pengzhenrongella sp. | reverse complement strand
GTCCGAGCGTTGACGTCCTATAGGACGTCAACGCTCGGACGTTGCGGGTTCTGGGGAGGGTCAGCTGGCGCGGATCGTCGCCATCCAGGCCTCGATGGCCTCCGGGCGGCGGGGGAGGGCGGCCGACAGGTTCTCGTTGCCGTCGATCGTCACCAGCACGTCGTCCTCGATCCGCACGCCGATCCCGCGGTACTCGGCCGGCACGGTCAGGTCGTCCGACTTGAAGTACAGGCCCGGCTCGATGGTGAACACCATGCCCGGGGTGATCGTGGCGTCGAGATACATCTCCCGGCGGGCCAGCGCGCAGTCGTGCACGTCCAGGCCCAGGTGGTGGCTCGTGCCGTGCACCATGTAGCGCCGGTGGAACTGCCCCTCGGGGGCCAACGACTCCTCGGCGGTCCCGGGCAGCACGCCCCACTCGCCGAGCCGGGTGGCGATGACCTCCATCGCGGCCGTGTGCACGTCCCGGAACTTCGCCCCGGGCACCGCCGCGCGGAAGGCCGCGTCGGCGGCGTCGAGCACGGCGGTGTAGATGCGGCGCTGGACGTCGGTGAACTGCCCGTCCACGGGCAGCGTGCGCGTGACGTCCGCGGTGTAGAGCGAGTCGACCTCGACGCCGGCGTCGATCAGCACGAGCTCGCCGGGGCGCACCCGGCCGTCGTTGCGGGTCCAGTGCAGCGTCGTGGCGTGCTCGCCCGCGGCGGCGATGGTGTCGTACCCGACGGCGTTGCCCTCGAGCCGGGCGTGCGCGCCGAACGTGCCCTCGATCACGCGCTCGCCGCGTTCCTGCCGGGTGGCGACCGGCAGG
Source organism: Pengzhenrongella sp. (assembly GCF_036565025.1). Classification (NCBI taxonomy): domain Bacteria; kingdom Bacillati; phylum Actinomycetota; class Actinomycetes; order Micrococcales; genus Pengzhenrongella; species Pengzhenrongella sp. Next base: position 8,355 of record NZ_DATCNW010000181.1, on the reverse strand, counting down.
TCGGCCACGACCTTCGCGAACCCGTCGATCGTCGCGTTCACGGCCTGGCGCATCTGGTCGACCTCGTACGCGTCCTTGATCAGGCGCAGCTCCGAGAGCGCCTCGGCGAGGAGCTCGTCACGCTGCCCGGAGTCCTCGGCGGCCCGGATCTCCTCGACGACCGACTCGATCGCCTCGTCCGCACCCGGCACGACGAGCAGTTTCACGCCGTCGGCGCCGACGTCCTTGGTCAGCGCGTCGTGCAGGTCGTCCAGGTGCGCGGTCCGGATGCCGGTGAGCGTCTCGATGTCCTCCAGCGTCGGGCGGGCGCCGACCCAGAACTCCCCGTAGCGCGAGTCGGAGTAGAACTCGTCGGTCTCCCGGCCCGCCAGCGGGCGGAAGTACAGCACCGCGCGGTGCGCGCTGCCCTCGTCGCCCGCGCCAGCGGCGACCGGGTGCAGTACCAGGACGGCGTCGGGCTCCTGCTCGGTGCCCAGGCCGGTGAGGTGCGCGAATGCCGAGTGCGGGCGGAACTGGTAGTCGCAGTCGTTGTTGCGGACCTTGAACGAGCCCGCCGGCACGACGAGCCGCTCGCCACCGAAGAGCGCGGACAGCCGTGCGCGCCGGCTGGCGGTGTACGGCGCGGCCGGCCCGGCCTCAAGGCCGAGCTCGACGCGAGGGCCCCAGCCGGAGCTGATGAAGGCCTTGAAGGCCTCCGAGCTGGGACGCTGGGAACGGTTGTCGCCGCGGCTCTCGATCGGCTGGACGGATCCGTCGGCCTCGGGCGTGTTCAGAGGTTCGCTCATGCGGCCCATCTTCCCACCGGCTCGCGCGGACCCGTCCGGGTGCGCCCGCCGGAGGGTCCGCGCGGAGGCGGCAGAACCCCGGCGCGAGGCTTGCGGGGCCAGCGCTTACTCTTGGCGGCGTGCTGATCGATCTCCACACCCACTCGAACGCCTCCGACGGCACGGACACGCCCGCCGGCGTCATTGCGGCGGCCGCCGCCGCGGGCCTTGCGGTCGTCGCCCTGACCGACCACGACACGACCGGCGGGTGGGCCGAGGCGGCCGCCGCCGCGGCGGACACCGGGGTCGCCGTCGTGCTCGGCACCGAGGTCTCCGCACGCGCTCGCGGCATCAGCGTGCACCTGCTCAGCTACCTGCACGACCCGGCCCATCCGGCGCTGACGGTCGAGCTCGAACGCACCCGCAGCGCCCGCCTGGTCCGGGCCCGCACGATGGTCGACCGGCTCGCCGAGGATTTCGACCTGACCTGGGCGGACGTCGTCGCGCAGACCACGCCCGACACCACCGTCGGGCGCCCGCACATCGCGGACGCGCTCGTTGCGAACGGCGTCGTCGCCGACCGGAGCGCCGCGTTCGCGACGATGCTCGTGCCGCGGTCCAAGTACTACGTGCCGCACTACGCGCCGGACGCGCTCGACGCCGTCGCGGCCGTGCGCGCGGCGGGCGGCGTTCCGGTGTTCGCGCACCCGGGCGCGGACGCGCGCGGCCGGATCGTGCCCGACGCACTGATCGAGGCGATGGCCGGCGCGGGGCTCGCGGGCCTCGAGGTGCACCACCGCGACCACTCGCCCGAGCAGGTCGCCCGGCTGGGCGCGCTCGCGGCCCGCCTCGGGCTGCTGGTCACCGGATCGAGCGACTACCACGGCGCAGGCAAGCCGAATCGGATGGGTGAGAACGTGACGGACCCCGCAGTGTTCGAGGCGATCGAGGAGCAGGGCACGACGGCGGTGGTCCGCCCGTGAGCCACGTGTTCGACGGACGGCTGTTCTCCGAGGTCTTCATCACCCTGTTCGTGATCATGGACCCGCCGGGGATCGTGCCGATCTTCTTGGGCCTGACCAGCTCGATGACCGGCAAGCAGCGCGCGCGGGCCTCCCGCCAGGCCGTGCTGGTCGCGGGCGGCGTGATCCTCGCGTTCGCGCTGTTCGGCCAGCAGCTGCTCAGCTACATGCACATCACGCTGCCCGCGCTCCAGGCATCCGGCGGCCTGCTGCTGCTGCTGATCTCGATGGAGCTGCTCACCGGCAAGATGGAGTCGGTCGAACCGTCGAGCAACAAGGCCGTGAACGTCGCCCTCGTCCCGCTCGGCACGCCGCTGCTCGCCGGGCCGGGTGCGATCGTCGCGACGATGGTCTTCGTGCAGGGCTCCGACCAGTCCACCGTCGACTGGGTCTCGATCGGCCTCGGCGTCGTGGCCGTGCACCTGTGCCTGTACCTGGCGTTGCGCTTCGCGAACGTGGTGCACCGCGTGCTGCGCGACAGCGGCACGATTCTGATCACCCGGATCGCCGGCCTGCTGCTCTCCGCGATCGCGGTCCAGCTCATCGCGAACGCGATCCGCGCCTTCATCAAGGCGTAGCGCAGACCGCGCACATGCGCGACGACCGCGCACCTCGCAAGGTGCGCGGTCGTCGGCGTTGGGTGCGGTCTCCCGCTGGCGGGCTCGGTGGGGTCAGGCCTGCGGGGCCGACGTCGGGGTCGCGCCGGCCGCGCCGGCACCGCCGCGCGGGCGTCGGTTGCGACGACGACGAGGCCGGTCGCCCGAACCCTCGCCGGTGGTCGACGCCACGGTGTCGCCCGAGATCGGGCCCGTGTTCTGCGCGCCGGCTGCGGCGACGGGGTTGCGCGGCGCGTCCGACGTCGAGTCGCCGCGCCGGGTGCGCGTGCGGGTCCCGCCCGAGCGGGCGGACTCGCCGAGGCGTGCCCCGCCGGTCCGACCCTCGGCGGTGCGCCCGGCCGGGGGTGCCTCGGCGGTACGGCCGCCGTCGGACCGGGGCTCGCTGGACCGGGGCTCGCTGGACCGCTCGGACCGCTCGGGGCGCCCGCCGCGAGCGGAACCGCCACGGCCGCCGTCGCGCCCGCCGCCGGAGCCACCGCGCCCGCCGTCGCGCCCGCCACCGCCGTCGCGCCCGCCACCACCGGCGTGACCGCCGCCGGTGCCGTGCGGGGCGCCGGAGGTGTGCCGCTTGCCGGTCTCGCCGAGGTCCTCGAGCACCTCGCCGGCGAGTCCCTCGCGCACGCGCTCCGACTTGGGCAGCGTGCCCTTGGTGCCGACCGGGATGTCCAGGTCGGTGTACAGGTGCTCGGAGCTGGAGTACGTCTCGACGGGCTCCGGGATCCCGAGACCGAGGGCCTTGTTGATCAGGCCCCAGCGCGGCATGTCGTCCCAGTCGACGAACGTGACCGCGGTGCCCTTCTTGCCCGCGCGGCCGGTGCGGCCGGTGCGGTGCAGGTACGTCTTGTCGTCCTCGGTGCACTGGTAGTTGACGACGTGCGTGACGTCCTCGACGTCGATCCCGCGCGCGGCGACGTCGGTCGCGACGAGCACGTCGACCTTGCCGTTGCGGAACGCGCGCAGCGCCTGTTCGCGGGCACCCTGGCCGAGGTCACCGTGGATCGCGCCGGCCGCGAAGCCGCGCGCGACGAGGTCGTCGGCGACCTTGGCGGCGGTCCGTTTGGTCCGCGCGAAGACGATCGTCAGGCCGCGGCCGCGGGCCTGCAGGATGCGGGCGAGGACCTCGACCTTGTCCATCGCGTGCGCGCGGTAGACGACCTGCTTGGTGTTCTTGACGGTCGCGCCGGCGTCGTCGGGGTCGTTCGCCCGGATGTGCGTCGGCTGCGTCATGTACCGGCGGGCCATCGCGACGACCGCGCCCGGCATCGTCGCGGAGAACAGCATCGTGTGGCGCGAGGCGGGCGTGCGCGCGAGGAGCTTCTCGACGTCGGGCAGGAAGCCCAGGTCCAGCATCTCGTCGGCCTCGTCCAGGACCACGCACTTGACCCGCGAGAGGTCGAGGAAGCCCTGGTTGAGCAGGTCGATCATGCGCCCGGGGGTTCCGACGACGACGTCGACCCCGGCGGCGAGCGCGCTCACCTGGGGCTCGTAGGCGCGGCCGCCGTAGACCCGCAGCACGCGGACCGTGCGTTTGGAGGAGGCGGTGGCGAGGTCGTTCGCGACCTGAACCGCGAGCTCGCGGGTCGGGACCACGACGAGCGCCTGCGGCTTGCCGGGTGCCGGCAGGTCCTCGTAGCCCTGCTCGCCGGGGGAGACCACCCGGTGCAGCAGCGGGATGCCGAAGCCGAGCGTCTTGCCCGTCCCGGTCTTGGCCTGGCCGATGATGTCGTGTCCCGCGAGGGCGACCGGCAGGGTCATGGCCTGGATCGCGAACGGGTGGGTGATGCCCACCTCGGCGAGCGCGGCGACGATCTCGGGGCGGACGTCGAAGTCCGCGAAGGATGGGTCGGTGGCCTGGACGCTGCTTGGCGCGGCGCTCTCGGGCTGGATATCGGTGGTGGTCACGTCGATGCCTCACGTGGTCGCCAGAGAAGAGGCCGCACGCCACCCTTCAGAGAACTGACCTGTGCGGATGCCGCCGCAGGTTCGGGGAGCGGGCCTCATCACTGAGGTTGGCCGGCAGCCGATCGTGAATATTCACTGCCTCGGCGGACTTTTGCGAGCCGCTGGGCGATGCGGTCGAGACGACCGGGCAACCGATGTACGTCCTCATGCTATAGGACACCCCGCATCGAGATGTCGGAGCGTCCAGCGGGGCTAGCCTGGGGGCATGACTGCAGCGACGACGTCGTCCACGCTCGCCGCCGACCGATCGGACGAGCTCACCCTTCTCGGCCTGGTCGGGCAGCTCGAGCTCATCGCGTTCACGCGGCTCGCGGCTGACTCCGCCCTGGCCCCCTCGCTCGACCAGCGACTGCGCCTCGCGCGGTTCTCGGCCGGTGCCGTGACGCGCCTCGAGCGCATCTTCGACCGGATCCGCGAGCTCGGCGGCTCCCCGCAGGAGGAGGTCGCGCGGTTCGCCACCGTGATGGACGACTTCGACGAGCGGACCCCGTCGAGCAGCTGGTGGGAGCGCCTGCTCAAGGCGTACGTCGGCTACGGCGTGGCGGACGACTTCTGCAAGGAGGCCGCCGTCGGCCTCGATGCCGCGACGAACACCCTGGTCATGGAGGTGCTCGACGGGACGAGCCACGCCGAGCTGGTCGTCTCCGAGCTCGCCGCGGCCGGCGCGGACGACGCCGTGCTGAGTTCGCGCCTCGCGCTGTGGGGTAGGCGGATGGTGGGCGAGGCGCTCGGCGTCGTGCAGTCGCTCGTGCAGTCCCAGCCGGCGCTCGCCCGCCTGGTGGTCGACGCCGCGGTGGTGCAGAGCGCGCAGGTGCCCGGGGCCGACGGCGTCGTGGCGACCGGCACGGTCTCCGCCGACGGCATCGCGTCGTTCGACAACGCGCAGGCCGAGGCGGCGAGCCGGTTGTTCGGACGGCTCACCGCCGAGCACACGCACCGGATGGAACGCCTCGGTCTGACCGCGTAGCCGTGCGCGGCTGACGCGCTCGACTCACGGCTGACGTGCTCTGGCGACGGCCGGCGAAGCTGAACGGCCCGGCTCCGCGAAACAGTTCTGCAGACGCCGAACGGCCGCGGCGAGCGCCGCGGCCATTCGTGTGTCGTGCGGTGTCAGAGACCCCCGAAGCCGACCTTGCGCTGCTCCTCGGAGCCGATCTCCACGAAGCCGATCGACGCCGTGGGGATGATCACGCGCCGTCCGCGGCTGTCGAGCAGCTCGAGGGCCGACTTGCCGGCCAGCGCGGCGTTGACCGCCGTGGCGACCTCGTCCGGGGTCTGGTCGGACTCGAGCACCAGTTCGCGGGGCAGGTTCTGCACGCCGATCGTGATCTCCACAGTCACTTCTTTCCCTCGGTAGTTCCCCGGCGGCCGGGGCGCTGTGCGCCTGGTTGCCGGGCTCGCTGGCAATCCTAGGTGGTGGTGCCCCGCCGCAGGTCGTCCGTGCGGCGCGCGGCGACCCGGTTCAGCCAGGGGCGCAGAACCCCCCCACCCTTCCCATCCCAGAAACTCCCCGTCCCGGCGACGATCACGCGAGTGCGCGATTCTGGCTGCCTAATTCGCGTTTTCAACAGCCAAAGTCGCGCACTCGCGTGATCGGTGAGGAGCTTGGGGCTAGGTTTCGGGGTCGGGGTGCACCAGGCCGGCGACGCCGCCCCAGGCGAGCCGCGCCACGAGGTCCGCCGCGTCGTCGACCGTGAGGCCGGTCTCCGTGCGCAACCGGCTGGTGGCCCCGCTCTGCGCCATGCCGACCAGAGCCGCGGCGAGCAGCGTCGTCTGCGGGCTCGGCAGCCCGGTGAACTCGACCAGCACCCGCGCGATGCCCCGCGCGGCCTCGGCCCCTGCCTGCTCGACGCGAGCCCGCACGGCGTCGTCGTGCGTCACGTCCGACTCGAAGAGCAGCGAGGACGACTCGCCGGCGGCCTCGACGAACTCGAAGTACGCCGCGACCAGCGCGCGCACCACCTTGCGGCCCTCGCCGGAGTGCACCGGGCCGTGCGCGACCGGCGCGAGGGCGATCTCGACGGCGGCCAGCAGGCCGGCTCCACGGGCGTCGACGACGGCGAGATACAGGTCGAGCTTGGACGGGAAATGCCGGTAGAGGACCGGCTTGGAGACCTCGGCGCGGTCCGCGATGTCGTCCATCGAGACGTGGTGGAATCCCTCGCTCGCGAACAGGTCCTGGGCGATGGCCAGCACCTGTTCGCGGCGCGCCGCGCGGGGCATCCGCCGGCTGCGCGGCGGGTCGACCGGCTCGCCCTCGGACTGCGTCATCCGGCGATGGTAGCGAGGCCTCGCGGAACAGGTGACCCGCGTCCGTGCGGGGGCGTTGCGGGCAGCACCGCGGTTGGCGCGCGTGGTGACGTCGAGTTCGCCGGTCCGACGTCGAATTCGTCGAATTCGATCGGCGAACTCGACTGAAAACGGCGAATTCGACGCCCGTCGGGGACCGGTTGGGCGCCACGCGGGTCAGGGGGGCGGGCGTGTGGGTGGTGTGTGATGGGATCTGCGGCGTGACCCGCCCGAGCCTCCTAGACGCCGCACGGCTGCAGCTGGTGGCTCCGGCGCTCGCCGGTCTTGGCACGGCCGGCGGCGAGCCCGCCGGTCTCGCGCTCGACCCGAGCCAGCGCGCCGTCGTGCAGCGGGTCGCGTCGGCGTCCGACCGGACCGCGCTCCTCGTGCTGGGCGCGCCCGGGACCGGCAAGACGAGCACCGCGATCGAGGCCGTGGCGGCCGCGACGGAGTCCCTCGGGTTGGTCCCCGCGGACGTGCTCGTGCTCGCGGCAACCCGGCGCGCCGCGGCCGACATGCGCGACCGCCTCTCGGTGCGGGTGCGGCGCACGGCCGGTCAACCGATGGTCCGCACGGGTCCGTCGGTCGCGTTCTCCGTGCTGCGGGCGCGCGCCGCGCGGCTCGGCGAGCCGCCGCCCACGCTCATCTCCGGTCCCGAGCAGGACCTGCTGCTCGGCGAGCTGCTGGCCGGGCACGCGGTCGGTGACGGTGCTCCGCTGAACTGGCCGGACACGGTGCCGCCCGCGGTGCTCGGCGTGCGGGCGTTCCGCGACGAGCTCCGGGACCTGCTGATGCGGGCCGCCGAGCGCGGCCTCACGCCCGCCGACCTGACCGCCCTCGGCGAGCGCGCCGAGCGACCGGAGTGGGTCGCCGCGGCGCACCTGTACCGCGAGTACCTCGACGTCACGCTGCTCCGCCAGGCGACCCCCGACGCGGGCGCGCGGTTCGACCCCGCCGTCGTCGTCGACGAGGCGGCCGAGGCGCTCACCGCGTGGGAGGACGAGGTTCCGGGCGTGCCGCGCCCGCGCTGGCGCCTGGTCGTCGTGGACGACCACCAGGAGAGCACCGCCGCCACCGCGCGCCTGCTGCGCGTGCTGGCCGACGACGGCGCCCGGCTCGTGCTCTTCGCGGACCCCGACACCGCCGTCCAGACGTTCCGGGGCGCCGCGCCCGCGCTCGTCGGCCGGGCCACGGTCGCCGGCGCCGGGCTGGGCGAGCTCGGCGCGGACCGGCTCGTGCTCAGCACCTCATGGCGCCAGGGCGCCGAGCTGCGAGCGGTCACGGCCGCCGTGACCCAGGAGATCGGTTCGGTCGGCGAGGTCCGGCACCGCCGCCCGGCCCCGCGGCCCGGGCCCGCGACGTCGTCCGCCGGGGTCCCGGCGCCCGCAGCGGCGGGCGATGACCTGCTCGCCTCCTCGCCCGGCGAGGACCTGACCCCGATCCCCGCTCGGGTTGCCCTGCTGCCGAGCCCCGCGCAGGAGGCCGCGTACGTGGCGCACGCCCTGCGGGCCGCGCACCTCGAGCAGGGCGTCGGGTGGGGCCGGATGGCCGTGATCGCCCGGTCCGGCGGCCAGGTCGCCGGGCTGCGGCGCGCGCTCGCGACCGCCTCGGTCCCGGTCGCGGTCCTCGGCAGCGACCTCCCGCTGCGCGACGAGCCGGCGGTGCGCCCGCTGCTGCTCGCCCTGGGGTGTGCGCTGCGGC
>NZ_DATCNW010000180.1:0-3484 GCF_036565025.1 Pengzhenrongella sp. | reverse complement strand
CGTCCGAGCGTTGACGTCCTATAGGACGTCAACGCTCGGACGTTGCGAGGGGGGAGGTCTTTGCGAGGGCCTCCTGCGTGGGGTGACGACGTTGAGCTGCCTGCGTCTTGCCCAGCAGAGGCGCCGGTGGGCGTGCACGCCGTTGACCGGGTCAGCGTGACCCAGGTCATGTCGGCGTCGGGTTGGAATCGTTACTCGGCGCAGGAATCTCCTCATCAGGTCCGGAAATAGACCGATGTGGGTCCTAAGTCCGACCCTCATACGCCTCAAGGAGCCAGGCCATGCACGGATCTCGCACTCGGCTGTTCGGCCGGCGCCGAGCGCTCGTCGCGACCGGAGCGCTGGCCGCGGCCCTGCTCGCTTCGGCCTGCTCGAGCGCCGCTGTCCCGCTCGAGAAGGCGACCGCCGCGGGCGCCCACGCCGTCGAGTTCACGTCCGAGCCCGCGCTCACCGGCAAACCGGTGTTCACCCTCACCGGTAAGGGTCTCGACGACCGCTTCCCCAAGGGGCTCGTGCTGGACATGGCCGCGCTTGAGGCGCTCCCGCTGGTGAGCGTCAGGATCGATGATCCGTGGGAGAAACGGAAGGTGACCTATCGCGGGGTCATGATGAACGAGCTGATGCGCGCGATCGATCCCGCGGGTGCCACCAAGATGCGGATCACGGCGCTCGACGACTATGTCGTGACCGTGCAGATGAAGGATCTGATGTCCGGCGAGGTGCTGCTCGCGACCACTGCCGAGGGCAAGCGGATGGCCGTCGCCGACGGCGGCCCGACCCGGCTCATCCTGCTGCCGAAGTCGGTTGTGGGGAAGAGCACGGACATGTGGATCTGGAGCATCTCGGAGATGGCCCTGGAATGAGCAACGGTCTCGCCCGGCGGCGGCTGCGGCCGCTGCAGGTCGTCCTCGCGTGCACGACGATCGTGCTCTTCGTCGGTCTCAATGTGCTGCTCTCGTGGTCCTACTTGGGCATGACCAGGACCTCCCAGTCATTCGCCGACGCCGCGGAGACGATGGCCACGCTCAACAACATGCAGCGTGAGACCCTCGTGCTGCTCGACGAGGTCCAGAACTCCCACGACACGGCCTCGTTCGACCATGCCGAGCTCCGGCTCCAACTTCTCGGGCGGCAGCAGAAGATCTTCGCCGTCATCGCACGTGACGACGGCCTCTACACCGAGCTGTTCGCCGGAATTCGGCGGAACGCCGACGTGGCGAGTGCGGCCTTCGTCTCGGCCGGGTCCGGACCGATGGACGACGCGGAGCGCGAGTCTGCCGCGACAGCGCTGCGCGCGAGCGGGCTGCCGATGAAGCAGCTCTATGACCGGTCGGAGATCCGGCTGTGGAGCAAGGTCACCACGGTGCTGGCCGCCCGTCCGACCGCGGAGCGAGGCATGCTCGGTCTGTCGTTCATGCTGGTCGCGCTCGGCGCCGTGCTCGTCATCTCGATCCGTCGCGGGGTCCGCAGCGACTTCGACCGGGCCTACGAGGCGATCACGCGGGAGGCGGTGGAGCGCCAGGCGGCCGAGGCGAAGCTACGGGAGAGCGAGCGGCGCTTCCGGGCGCTGGTGCACCACGCCTCCGACGTGTTCACGGTCGTTGACACGCGCGGCAACGTCACCTACCAGAGCCCCGCCGTGGAGCGTGCGCTGGGCCATCGCGCGGACCGGCTCATCGGCGAGCCGTTCGTCGGGATCGTGGATGAGCGCGACCGCCCGCTCGTGCTCGACCTGCTCGACCGGGCGCGCGACGCAGAGAGCCAGACGGTCTGCTCCGAGCTGAGGCTGCGCACGGCGAGTGGTGAGGCGTCGAGGTTCGAGGTCGCCATCTCGCGCCTGCAGGAGTCGGACGGGGACGACCACGGTTCCCTGGTGCTCAACTACCGGGACATCAGCGAACGGCTGCGCTACCAGGAGCAGCTCGCCCGGCAGGCGTTCGAGGACCCCCTGACCGGGCTCGCCAACCGGGCGCTGTTCGCGAAGGACCTCGACGACGCGCTCAGCAGACCGTCCACTGCCGCGGTGGCCGTCCTGTTCCTCGACCTCGACCGCTTCAAGGTCGTCAACGACAGCCTCGGCCACGAGGCGGGCGACGAGCTGCTCCGCCAGGTGGCCGTCCGGCTGAGCACGTGCGTCCGGGACCGGGCCACGGGCGGCGGGCCCCGCTCCTGGGAGGTCGAGGCGCAGGACACCCTTGCGCGGCTCGGCGGCGACGAGTTCACCATCCTGCTGTCCGACGTCGTCGTCGACGACCTTCCGGGGCGCGTCGCCGCCCGCATCGTCGAGGCGCTGCGAGCCCCGTTCCAGCTTGGCGAGAACGAGGTGTTCATCTCCGCGAGCGTGGGCATCGCCACCGGACGCCCCGGCGAGACGACCCCCGACAGCCTGATGCGCGACGCCGACACCGCGATGTACCACGCGAAGTGGAACGGCAAGGCTCGCTACGAGCTGTTCGACCCGGCCATGAACCAGCGCGCGACGGAGCGCCTGCGGCTGGAGGCCGACCTGCGCGCCGTCGTCGACGACGAGGGTCTGACGCTCGCGTACCAGCCGATCACGTCGCTCGCGACCGGCAAGGTGGTCTCGGTCGAGGCCCTCCTGCGCTGGCACCACGCCGAGCGCGGCGACATCTCCCCTGCGGACTTCGTCCCGATCGCGGAGGAGACCGGTCTGATCCTGCCGATCGGGCGGTGGGTGCTCGGCGAGGCCTGCCGGCAGACCGCGGCCTGGCGGGCAACCGGCCTGCCCGACCTGACGGTCAACGTGAACCTGTCCGTGCGGCAGTTCGACGACCCCGGTCTCGTCGACCACATCCTGCGCACGCTCGAGGTGACCGGGCTGCCGCCCGCGGCGCTGTGCCTCGAGATCACCGAGACGGTCCTGATGACCGACGTCGCCCAAGGGATCGAGATCCTGCACGAGCTGAAGGCGCTCGGGGTGCGCACGGCGATCGACGACTTCGGCTGCGGCTACTCCTCGCTCCGGTACCTCACGGACTTCCCCATCGACGTGATCAAGATCGACCGCAGCTTCATCGTGGAGCTGGTGGGGCCCGCGAGTAGCACCGCGATCCTCGAGGCCATCATCGTGCTCGGCACCGCGCTGGGCACTGTGATCACCGCCGAGGGCATCGAGACCCCGTTTCAGCTCGAGACCCTCACCCGGCTCGGGTGCACGACAGGGCAGGGGTTCCTGCTCGCCCGGCCGATGGCGGCCGACGCAATCCTCGGGCGGCTGATTCCCGGGGTCCCGACGCCGGGCCGCGGGCCCGGGCGCGGGCACGCCGAGGTCGTCGCTCAGTAGATCGATCCTCTCGACCCGATCGGCGCACCGGGCGCGCTGGTCGTCGCAGTTCCGGCGGCGGTCCCGGCCGCAGCCACCGGCACGCTGGCCCACACCGGAGCCGACCTTGGCGGCATCGCCGTCCGCCCGCACCACGCAACGTCCGAGCGTTGACGTCCTATAGGACGTCAACGCTCGGAC
>NZ_DATCNW010000179.1:0-7120 GCF_036565025.1 Pengzhenrongella sp. | reverse complement strand
GAATGGCTCGCGAGGCGCGCACATCCTTCCCAAAACCGGCGCGCGGGGCGGAGCGAGGACCCGGGACCGACCGCCCCTCGGGGAGCCGACGGCCGAGGAGTCGGGTTGGGGTGCCGACTACCTGCCCACCGACCCGAGTTCGCCACCCCGAGCCCGTCGCCCCCGAAGAATCGGAAGGAATGGCTCAACGCGCGCACACATCCTTCCCAGAACCGGGGAGCGGCCGGGCCGACCCCGGGACGGCTGGACGGGGCGGTGTCCACAGGGCGCGGTCGCGGGCGCGGCGGGTCGGTTGCCGAGGGGGGATCGTCGGCGGATGACACTTCGCTTTCCCGCCGACTGGGAACCGCACGTGGCGGCTCGCCAGGCCGGGCTGTTCACCGCTCGACAGGCAATCTCCGCGGGCATGACCTATGCGCAGGTCCGCCGTCGGCGAGAATCTGGACGCTGGACCCGGGTGGTCGGCGACGCACTGGCCCTGGCGACACTCCCGCTCGATGCGTGGACCCGCGCCCAGGGTGCGTGGCTCACCTGGCCCGACGCCGTCGTCTGCCTTGCGAGCGCGGCCGCCGTGCACGGACTACCGGTGCCCGTCGACGGCGTTCTCCACGTGAGCGTTCTCGATCACCGGCCGCCGCGCCACAATCTCGTCGCGCACCAGCTACGAGTCGCGACGTCGGAGATCTCGCCGGTCGGCCACGCCCTCGTGACGGATCGGCGCCGCACCCTGTTCGACTGTCTCGGCCGCCTCCCGGACCGCGACTCCGAGGCGCTGATGATCTGGGCGATCACACGCGAGCTCATCACACGCGACGAGCTGGCCGACGCGATTGCCCACCGACCGCGAGCCTGGGGGAACGCGAGGCGTCGTCGGGCGCTCGACGACGTCCGAGACGGCGCGATGGGTGCCGGCGAACGCCGCCTGCACGACATCCTGCGAGGTGCTGAGATCACCGGGTGGTGCGCCGACGCGAAGCTGAGCGATCGGGAGGGCGTCATCGGCCGGGCCGACGTGCTCTTTCCGGCGCAGATGCTCATCATCGAGGTCGACGGGATGGCGTACCACGGAGCGGCGAGCTTCCAGGCCGACCGCACCCGCCAGAACCGCCTGGTCAACGCGGGCTACACCGTGCTCCGGTTCACCTGGGCCGACCTAACGACCCGCCCCGACCAGGTGCTGCGCGAGATCCGCCTGGCCCTCGTCCGCCGGTGAACCGACCAGTTTGGGAAGGATGTGCGCGCCGCGCGAGCAGATCCTTCCGGATCTTCGGAGGCCACCGAGGGGTCCGCCAGGTTTGGGAAGGATGTGTGCGTGGGGCGAGCCAAACCTTCCGGATCTTCGCCGGAAGCCCGGCGACCGGAAGCCCGGCGGACGGCGGTGGCCCGGCGCCGGTCAGCTGTCGAGGATGGTGCGGATCCGTTCTAGGCGTTCCGTTACGGAGCGTTCGTAGCCGCGGTCGGTGGGGTGGTAGTAGTGGGTGCCCTTGAGCTCGTCGGGGAGGTATTGCTGGGCGGCGACGGCGTTGGGCTCGTCGTGGGCGTAGCGGTAGCCCTGGCCGTGCCCGATCTTCTGGGCGCCGCCGTAGTGCGCGTCGCGCAGGTGCGCGGGCACCGTGCCGATCTTCCCCGCGCGGACGTCCGCGAGCGCGGCGTCGATTCCCAGGTACGCCGCGTTCGACTTCGGGGCGGTCGTGACGTGCACCACGGCCTCCGCGAGGATGATCCTGCCCTCGGGCATCCCGATCAGCGCGACGGCCTGCGCGGCGGCGACCGCGGTCTGCAGCGCGCTCGGGTCCGCCATGCCGACCTCCTCCGCCGCCGCGATCACGATCCGCCGGGCGATGAACCGGGGGTCCTCCCCCGCGGCGATCATCCGGGCGAGGTAGTGCAGGGCCGCGTCGACGTCGGACCCGCGCATCGACTTGATGAACGCGCTGATCACGTCGTAGTGCTGGTCCCCGTCGCGGTCGTAGCGCACCGCGGCGACGTCGATCGCCCGCTCCATCGTCTCCAGCCCGACGACGACGGCGTTCGGCTCGCCGAGCCCGTCACCGCTGGGCGGCACGACGCCGTCGGACAGCGCCGCGCCCGCGGCTGCCTCGAGAATCGTCAGCGCCTTGCGCGCGTCACCCCCGGCGAGGCGGAGCAGGTGGTCCTCGGCGGCGTCGTCGAGCACGATCGCGCCACCCAGCCCGCGCTCGTCGGTCATCGCACGGTGCACGAGCGTGCGCACGTCGTCGGTCCCGAGCGGGCGCAGGGTGAGCAGCAGCGAGCGGGACAGCAGCGGGGAGATCACCGAGAAGCTCGGGTTCTCGGTGGTCGCGGCCACCAGCGTGACCCACCGGTTCTCCACGCTCGGCAGCAGCGCGTCCTGCTGGGCCTTGGTGAAGCGGTGCACCTCATCGATGAACAGGACCGTCTCGCCGCCCGCGGTCGCCAACCGCCGTCGGGCGTCCTCGATCACGGCGCGTAGGTCCTTCACCCCCGCCGTCACCGCGGACAGCTCGACGAACCGGCGACCCGAGGTCGCCGCGATCAGGTACGCGAGCGTCGTCTTGCCGGTCCCGGGCGGTCCCCAGAGCACGACCGACGTCGGCGTGGCGCGCCGCGATCCGTCCTCGGCGGGCTCGACGAGGCGGCGCAGCGGCGAGCCGGCGACCAGCAGGTGGCCCTGGCCCGCGACCTCCTCGATCGACGCGGGACGCATCCGGACCGCGAGCGGGGCGTTGGGCGCGGTGGTCGGCAACCCCGCCGCGGTCGTGGTGGCGGCGTCGAACAGATCCATGGGCCGAGCGTACGCATGACGGGTGACAGGTCCGACCGTACCGGGCGCGGCAATGGCACCTCGGGCCGTCCACCTGAGATGCTGACCAGCGTGTTCGAGAGCCTCGGTCTTCGCATCGCTCGCCATCCCCGCCGCACCATCGGCGTGTGGGGGCTCCTCACCGTGCTCGGCTTCAGCCTCGCGATCTTCGGGGTAGGCGGGCAGAACCTCTTCGACCGGCTCAGCTCGGGCGAACCGAACGTCCCGGGCTCGGACAGCAACACCGCGAGCACGCTCATCCGCAACTCCTCGATCCAGGGCGACCAGCTCACCCTCGTGGTCGACGGTGTCAAGGCAGACGGCAAGGGTGTCGCCCAGGCCATCGCCCCCGCGCACAAGGATCTGGCCGCGATCCCGGGCGTCGCGACCGTGATCGACCCCCTGATTCTGCCGAACGGCGGCCCCGCCAACCCGGCCGCGGCGCCACTGATGGCGACCGACCACAACGGCTTCCTCGTGATCGTCGAACTCAAGCCGGACTTCCCGCAGGCCGACACCTCCCTGCGGGCCGTCGAGAAGCGACTGAACCGGATCCCCGCCGACCTCGCCGCGGTGGCACCACGGGCGACGGGCATCGTCGGCGGCAACACCCTCATCACCAAGGCGATCACCGACCAGGTCGAGAAGGACCTCACGACCGGCGAGGCGATCGCGCTGCCGATCGCGCTGTTCGTGATGGTGCTCGTGTTCGGCGGGTTCCTGGCGGCCTCGATGCCGATGGGCGGCGCGATCGCCTCCATCGCCGGCGGGCTCGGCTGCCTGCTCGCGTTCTCGTACGTCATCGACCTGGACGCCTCGGTGGTGAACATCGTCACGATCCTGGGTCTGGGCCTGTCGATCGACTACGGGCTGCTGATCGTGTCGCGGTTCCGCGAGGAGCTGCACCGGATCGTCGACCTCGAGGAGGCGGCGCCCGACGGCGGCCACCGGCGGCGCCGCGGCGACTCGGCAGTCACGACCGCCCTCGTGCGCACCATGGCGACGGCGGGCCGCACCGTGACGTTCTCGGCACTGACCGTCGCGATCTCGATCGCCGGGCTGCTCGTGTTCCGGCCGCAGATCCTGCGCGCGTTCGGCGCTGCCGGGGTGTCCGTGATCCTCATCGCGGTCGCCTCCGCGCTGACCCTGGTACCCGGCATCCTCGCGGTCTTCGGGCGACGACTCATCCGCCCCGGCGTGCTCGCGCGGATCCCGGGCCTGCGCTCGATCCTGGTGCGCACCTCCGACGTACGGTCCGAGGAGGGCGCGTTCTCGCACCTCGCCGCACGCGTGCAGCGCCGGCCGGGCTGGGTGCTCGTCGGGGTGCTGGCGGTGCTCGCGGTGCTCGCGATCCCGCTCACCCACCTCGAGCTGCGCAACTCCACGACCGAGCTGTTGCCGGCGGGCAGCACGCAGCGGGAGTACGTCCAGGCGCTCGCGCACAACTATCCCGCGGCGACGTCGCCGGCCGTGATCGTGGTGGCTCAGACCTCGCTCACGAAGGCCACCAACTGGTCCGACGAGCTGCGCAAGCTCGACGGCGTCGCGTCGGTCGACGCGCCGATCGCCATGGGACCCGACGTCATGATCGGCGTCCGCCCGGCCACGTCCGACGCGGGCGGCAAGCTCGCCCGCGAGACCGTGCAGACCGTGCGCGCGGCCGACCCCGGCTTCCCGACCTGGGTGACGGGCCAGGCGGCAGGTCAGATCGACTTCTCCGCAGCCCTCGTCGACGGGCTCCCGTGGGCCGCCGGGATCGTCTTCGTCGCGACGTTCGTGCTGCTCTTCGGAATGAGCGGGTCGGTCGTGATCCCGATCAAGGCCCTGATCACGAACGTGCTCTCGCTCGCCGCGTCGCTCGGCATCCTGGTGTGGGTGTTCCAGGACGGCAACCTGTCGGGGCTGCTGGCCTTCACCTCGACCGGCGGCATCGAGACCTACGTCGTGGCCCTCGTCATCGCCTTCGCGTTCGGGCTCGCGATGGACTACGAGGTGTTCCTGCTCTCGCGGATCAAGGAGCTCGCCGACGCCGGGTACTCCAACGACGACGCGGTCCGCCTCGGCCTGCAGCGGTCCGGGCGGATCATCACCTCGGCCGCGACGATCATCATCGTGGTCTTCGCCGGCTTCGTCTTCGGCAAGCTGCTGGTGATCAAGGAGGTCGGCTTCTCGCTCGCGGTCGCGGTGTTCATCGACGCGACCCTCGTGCGGTTGCTGCTCGTGCCGGCGACGATGACGCTGCTCGGCCAGTGGAACTGGTGGGCGCCGGGGTTCCTCAAGCGCGTGTACGCGCGGCTGGCGATCACGCACTAGCCCTCGTTCACCCCGGATGGAATAGATGCGCGGGGCCCCTGGTTGGGGCGGATGTACATGCAAACGCATCGACCTGATCGAGGGGCATTCACCATGCAGTTCGGCATCTTCACCGTCGGGGACGTCACGGCGGACCCGACCACCGGCAGGACCCCGACCGAGAACGAGCGGATCAAGGCGACCCTGGCGATCGCCCTCAAGGCCGAGGAGGTGGGGCTCGACGTCTTCGCGACCGGCGAGCACCACAACCCGCCGTTCATCCCGTCCTCACCGACCACGACGCTCGCGTATCTCGCCGCGAAGACCTCGAAGATCATCCTGTCGACGTCGACCACGCTGATCACCACGAACGACCCGGTGAAGATCGCCGAGGACTACGCGACGCTGCAGCACCTCGCCGACGGGCGCGTCGACCTGATGATGGGCCGCGGCAACATGGGCCCGGTGTACCCGTGGTTCGGCAAGGACCTGCGCGAGGGCATCCCGCTGGCGATCGAGAACTACGCCCTGCTGCGCAAGCTCTGGGACGAGGAGATCGTGAACTGGTCGGGCAAGTTCCGCACCCCGCTGCAGGGCTTCACGTCCACCCCGCGCCCGCTCGACGGCGTGGCGCCGTTCGTCTGGCACGGCTCGATCCGCAGCCCCGAGATCGCCGAGCAGGCCGCCTACTACGGCGACGGCTTCTTCCACAACAACATCTTCTGGCCCATCGAGCACACCCGGGCGATGGTGGCGTACTACCGCAAGCGCTTCGCGCACCACGGCCACGGCGCCGCCGACCAGGCGATCGTCGGGCTGGGCGGGCAGGTCTTCATGCGGGCGAACTCGCAGGCGGCCGTGAAGGAGTTCCGTCCCTACTTCGACAACGCGCCGGTCTACGGCCACGGGCCCACGCTCGAGGAGTTCACCGAGCAGACCCCGCTGACCGTCGGCAGCCCGCAGCAGGTCATCGACCGGTACGCCTCGATGCGCGAGGAGGTCGGGGACTACCAGCGCCAGCTGTTCCTCATGGACCACGCCGGGCTACCGTTGAAGATCGTGCTCGAGCAGCTCGACCTGCTCGGGGAGGTCGTGCCGGTGCTGCGCAAGGAGCTCGCCGTCGGGCGCCCCGCGCACGTGCCGGACGCGCCGACGCACGAGTCCCTGGTCGCGGCCCGCCGGGCCGCCGGGGTCAGCGCGCCGGAGCCGGTGGCCGCTCCCGCGGACCGCTGGACCGGCAGCACCGTCGAGACCGACGTCGCAGACAGCGGCCCGGTCCCCACCAGCAAGGGCTCGGCGTTCGGTCGGTGACCGGGCCCGACCAGGAGAGGAACCTCATGAGCGACCGCAGGATCACCGTCATCTCGGCCGGTCTCGGCCAGCCGTCGTCCACCCGCATGCTGGCCGACCGGCTCGCCGCCGCGACCGTCAGCGAGCTCGCCGAGCGCGGCCTGACCGCGACCGTCGAGACGTTCGAGCTGCGGGACGTGGCGCACGAGATCATCAACCACATGCTCACCGGCTTCCCGAGCGGCGACCTGCGGCGGGTGCTCGAGTCGGTCGGCAGCGCCGACGGCCTGATCGCCGTCACCCCGCTGTTCACCACGACCTACTCGGGTCTGTTCAAGTCCTTCGTCGACATCCTCGACAAGGACTCCCTGACCCGGATGCCGGTGCTCCTCGGAGCCACCGGGGGCACGCCGCGGCACTCGCTCGCGCTCGAGTACTCGATGCGCCCGCTGTTCACCTACCTGCGCGCCGACGTCGCGAACACGTCCGTGTTCGCCGCGACGGACGACTGGTCGGGCGAGCTCGACAACCAAGACCCGCTGCCGAGCCGCATCACCCGCGGCGCCCGCGAGCTGGCCGAGCTGGTCGCGGCCCGCCCGAACACGGGCCCGGCAGACCCCTACGCCGACGCCCCGTCCTTCACCGACCTGCTCGGATCGCTGTAGGGGATCGCCGAGGTAGTACCGCCGCGCCGAGGTAGAGCCTTGCAGGGCTCTCCCTCGGCGCGCAGGCTCC
>NZ_DATCNW010000178.1:0-15195 GCF_036565025.1 Pengzhenrongella sp. | reverse complement strand
CGCCGGCAGTCGTCGTCACGCACAGACTGCGCACATCGGTGTCGACTGCGCACATCGGATGTGCGCAGTCGACACCGATGTGCGCATTTTGCGGCGAGCGACGTCCGGCGCGCCCCATCGCGGGGGCGATGGGGCGCCGGGTCGAACTAGGGTGACCGCGTGACTGTGCGCCGCGTGATGGGTATCGAGACCGAGTACGGCATCCTGCAACCCGGACGCCCGACGGCGAACCCGATGTTGCTGTCCTCGCACGTCGTCGCCGCGCACGTCCCCGCGCGCGAGGGGTCCAAGACCCGGGCGCGCTGGGACTACGACGACGAAGACCCGCTGCACGACGCGCGCGGTTTCCGGCTCCAGCGTGCGGCCGCGCACCCCTCGATGCTCACCGACGCCCCGGCCCAGGTCGCCCCGGACCCCGAGGAGCCGCCGGCCGGGTCCGGCCCGGAGCGCCTGCAGGAGCTGGCCCGCCCGATGGTCGAGGAGTACGACGACCCGAGCGCCGCGAACGTCATCCTCACCAACGGCGCCCGGCTCTACGTCGACCACGCGCACCCCGAGTACTCCTCCCCGGAGGTCACCGGGCCGCTCGACGCGGTGCGCTGGGACCGGGCGGGCGAGATCGTGATGCTCGCCTCGGTGCGGGCGCTCGCGCAGAACCCGGCGCTGCCCGACGTCGCGCTGTACAAGAACAACGTGGACGGCAAGGGCGCGACCTACGGCACCCACGAGAACTTCCTCGTCGATCGCGCGGTCCCGTTCGCGGACCTCGCGCAGCGCATCATGTCGTTCCTCGTCACGCGCCAGGTGTTCACCGGAGCGGGCCGGGTCGGCATCGGGCAGCGCGGTGAGACCGCGGGCTTCCAGCTCTCGCAGCGGGCCGACTACATCGAGGCGGAGATCGGCCTCGAGACGACGTTGCGCCGGCCCATCGTCAACACGCGCGACGAGCCGCACGCCGACCCGGCGCGCTGGCGCCGCCTGCACGTCATCATCGGGGACGCGAACATGCTGCAGAGCGCGACCTACCTCAAGCTCGGCACCACCTCGATCGTGCTCTGGCTGATCGAGCAGGCGGTCAACCCGGCGGGCGGGGCGGACAACCTGCGGGCGGGCGAGGCGCTCGCCGCGATCGACCGGCTCGCGCTCCTCGACCCGGTCGGCGCCGTGCACACGGTGAGCCACGACCTCACCCTCACCGAACGGCTCGAGCTCGCCGACGGACGATGGCTGACCGCGCTGGAGATCCAGGGCGAGTTCCTCGCCGCGGTGCGCCTCGCGCTCGGCTCCGTGCCCGACGCCGAGACGGGGGACGTGCTGGACCGCTGGGCCTCGTTGCTCGACCGGCTGGCCACCGACCCCGCGAGCTGTGCGCGCGAGGTGGAGTGGCTCGCCAAGCTTCGCCTGCTGGAGGGCCTGCGCCGGCGGGACCACCTCGAGTGGGACCACCCGAGGCTCGCCGCGGTCGACCTGCAGTGGTCGGACGTCCGGCCCGAGCGGGGCCTGTACCCCCGCCTCGCCGAGGCGGGCGCGGTCGAGCGGCTCGTCGAGGAGGACTCGGCCGAGCGCGCCGCGGTGCATCCGCCGGCGGACACGCGCGCGTACTTCCGCGGTGAGGCGCTCGCGCGGTACGCGGGCGCGATCTCCGCGGCGAGCTGGGACTCGATCGTGTTCGACGTACCTGGCTCCCCGACGCTGCAACGCGTGCCGATGCGCGACCCGTTGCGGGGGACCCGCGAGCACGTGGGTGCGCTGCTCGACCGCAGCCCCGACGCGCGCAGCCTGCTCGCGGCCCTCGCGGGCGCCTGACCTCACCCGCGGCGCGGCGCCCTCACCTGCCCAAGATTTCAGAGTCAGGGCCTAGGGTGTGAGACGCAGGGCATAGGAGCTCGAAGGAGGCACCATGGCTGGTCAGGAACACGCAGACACCCACCGGTCCGATGACGAGGATGCTCCGGAGCCTGCCGCTCCGGTAGCCCCCGCGGCCCAGGCGCGCGACGCCGAGGTCGACTCGTTGCTGGAGGAGATCGACGAGGTGCTCGAGTCGAACGCCGAGCAGTTCGTCCGAGGCTTCGTCCAGAAGGGCGGTCAGTAACACGCCGATGAGCCCGGATCCCCACGGCCGGCTGCCGCGCGCCTTCACCACGCCCGGCTCGTCGTCGTTCGTCGACTTCCTCTCGGCGTACGCCCCCGAGCTGTTGCCGAGCGGGCGCCCGCTGCCGGCCGGGGACGTGCCGGCACTGCCGCACGCCACGACCATCGTCGCGCTCGCGTTCGACGGCGGCGTCGTGATGGCCGGGGACCGGCGCGCCACGTCGGGCTCGATGATCGCCAGCCGCGAGATCGAGAAGGTCATGCCGGCCGACGAGTACTCCGCGGTCGGCATCGCGGGCGCGGCCGGGCTCGCGGTGGAGATGGTGCGCCTGTTCCAGCTCGAGCTCGAGCACTACGAGAAGATCGAGGGCGAGCTACTCTCGCTCGATGGGAAGGCGAACCGGCTGGCGACGATGATCCGGGCCAACCTGGGCCTCGCGATGCAGGGACTCGCCGTCGTCCCGCTGTTCGCCGGCTTCGACCTGGACAAGCGCATCGGGCGGATCTTCTCCTACGACGTCACCGGCGGGCGCTACGAGGAGCACGAGCACCACTGTGTGGGCTCGGGCTCGGTCTTCGCGCGGGGCTCGCTCAAAAAGCGATGGAACCCGGACCTCGACGCCGACGGCGCGGTGCGGGTCGCCATCGAGGCCCTCGTGGACGCCGCCGACGACGACTCGGCGACCGGCGGCCCGGACACCGTGCGGCGGATCTGGCCGGTCGTGGCGATCGTGACCGCGGACGGCTACCGGCGCCTGGGCGAGGAGCCGCTCGGCGAGGTCGTCGAAGCCCTCGTCGAGCAGCGCCGCGCCGAGCACGCGGGGAACCGACGACCCGACCGCACTGCCCGGACCGACGAGGAAGGCGGTGCCGCATGAGCATGCCGTTCTACGTCTCTCCCGAGCAGCTGATGAAGGACCGGGCGGACTACGCGCGCAAGGGCATCGCCCGGGGTCGCTCCGTGGTCGTGCTCGGCTACGACGAGGGCATCGCGTTCGCGACGGAGAACCCGTCCCGCTCGCTGCACAAGATCTCCGAGATCTACGACCGGATCGCGCTCGCCGCCGTCGGGAAGTACAACGAGTTCGAGAACCTGCGGGTGGCGGGTGTGCGGTACGCGGACCTGCGCGGCTACTCCTACGATCGCGCCGACGTGAACGCGCGCGGCCTCGCGAACGCCTACGCGCAGACCCTGGGCACCGTGTTCACCACCGAGTCCAAGCCGCTCGAGGTCGAGCTGGTGGTCGCCGAGGTCGGCGTCGACGAGGCCCACGACCAGGTCTACCGGCTGTCCTACGACGGTTCGGTGGCCGACGAGCACGGGTTCGTCGTGATGGGCGGGCACGCGGAGCAGCTCGGCGTGCAACTGACCGCCGAGTGGCGGGTGGGCCTGTCGCTGCCGGAGGTGCTGGGGCTGGCGGTCCGCGCTCTCGGAGCGCAGGCTGAGGGTGAGCCGCGTGCGATCCCGGCGGCCCAGCTCGAGGTCGCCGTGCTGGACCGCACGCGGCCTCGGCGAGCGTTCCGTCGCCTGACCGGCACGGCACTGGAGGACCTGTTCGGCACGACCGTCGCGCAGGCGTAGGCAGAGGCGAGAGGGAGGAGGCAGCGATGGACCGGCGAATCTTTGGACTCGAGACCGAGTACGGCGTGACGTGCGCGGCCGACGACGGGCGCGGTCTTTCCGCCGACGAGGTCGCCAGGTACCTGTTCCGCAAGGTGGTGGCCTGGGGGCGGTCCTCGAACGTCTTCCTGCGCAACGGTTCGCGGCTGTACCTCGACGTGGGCTCGCACCCGGAGTACGCCACCGCGGAGTGCGACGACGTGCGCCAGCTCGTCGCGCACGACCGCGGCGGGGAACGGATCCTCGAGGGCCTGGTCGCCGACGCTCAGCAGCGCCTCGCCCACGAGGGCCTGCCCGGGCGGATCCACCTGTTCAAGAACAACACCGACTCCGCCGGCAACTCCTACGGCTGCCACGAGAACTATCTCGTGCGCCGCCAGGGCGACTTCGCGCACCTGTCGGACGTGCTCGTGCCGTTCCTCATCAGCCGCCAGGTGCTCACCGGTGCGGGCAAGGTGCTCGCGTCCCCGCGCGGCGCCACCTACTGCCTGTCCCAGCGTGCGGACCACATCTGGGAGACGGTCTCCAGCGCGACGACGCGGTCCCGGCCGATCATCAACACCCGTGACGAGCCGCACGCCGACGCCGAGCACTACCGCCGCCTGCACGTCATCGTCGGGGACTCCTCGATGTCCGAGACGACCACGATGCTCAAGGTCGGCACGACGGACCTGATCCTGCGGATGGTCGAGGCGGGCGTGCCGCTGCGCGACATGGCGCTGGAGAACCCGATCCGGGCGATCCGCGAGATCAGCCACGACATGACCGGCCTGCACGTGGTGCAGATGGCGAACGGCCGCACCGCGACGGCGGTCGACCTCCAGGAGGAGTACCTGGCCCGCGCCAAGGAGTTCCTGGCCGCCAACGTCGACCAGACGCCCTCGATCAAGCAGGTCGTCGACCTGTGGGAGCGGGGCCTGCGCGCGCTGCGCACCGGGGACCTCTCGCTCGTGGACCGCGAGCTCGACTGGGTCATCAAGTGGCGGATCATCTCGCGGTACCAGGAGAAGCACGGGCTGGACCTCGCGGACCCGCGGATCGCCCGCCTCGACCTCGCGTACCACGACATCTCGCGCACCGAGGGTCTGTACAACCTGCTCGCCGCGCGCGGCATGGTCGAGCGCGTGACGAGCGACCTCGAGGTGTTCGAGGCGACCGCCGTGCCGCCGCAGACGACCCGGGCCAAGCTGCGCGGCGACTTCGTCCGCAAGGCGCAGGAGGCCCGCCGGGACTACACGGTCGACTGGGTGCACCTCAAGCTCAACGACCAGGCGCAGCGCACGGTCCTGTGCAAGGACCCGTTCCGCAGCGTGGACGAGCGAGTGGAACGGCTCATCGAGTCCATGTGAATCGCCCGGAGCCGGGGGAGTCGACGCGCGCCCGTAGAGTGAGCCGCTGAATCTTCGCCCGACGAAAGGTCTGATGTGCGACGTCTGTTGGTCGCGGCTCTCGCGACCGCACTTCTGCTCACGGGATGTGCGGGCGGTACGAAGCCGGACCCGGTCGTCCGGGTGTCCGGGGATGTGGGCCAGGAGCCCACGATGGTCTACAAGGAGCCGCTCGCCATCCCGCGGGCTACCTCGAAGGTGATCTGGGAGGGCGACGGGCCCAAGCTCGTCGACGGCGGCCCGGTGCTGATCAACTACCGGCTTGAGAAGGCGACGGACGGTTCGGTCGTCAAGGAGACCTACTCCAAGGTCCCCAAGCCGTCCACGCTGACGCCCGAGACGCTCAGCCAGGACCTCTACGACGCGCTGTCCGGTGAGCGGGTGGGCGCCCGCGTCATGCTGCTGCTGCCCGCGACGTCGGACACCTCGAGCTTCTCCTCCGTGATGGTCGTCGACGTGCTGCCGACGCGGGCGTCCGGCACGGCGGTGCCGCCGCGCGACGGGTTGCCTGGCGTGCTGGTCGGGGACGACGGCGAGCCGACCATCACCAAGCCGGAGGGCGCCCCGCCGAGCCAGCTCATGGTGCAGGCCCTGATCAAGGGCGACGGCGAGCAGGTCAAGAAGGGCGCCACCGTGACGGTGCAGTACACGGGCGTGCGGTGGTCCGACGGCTCGGCGTACGACTCGACGTGGGTGAAGGGCGAGCCCAAGTCGTTCGATCTCGGCGCGGGCATCCTGCCCGGGCTGGCCGAGGGGTTGGTCGAGCAGACCGTGGGCAGCCAGGTCCTGATCGTGATCCCGCCCGCGAGCGGTGGTGCCGCCGGCGCGGAGGACGACACGCTCGTCTTCGTCGTCGACATCCTCGACGCGAGCAACCCGCACGCCGGGCAGGGAGGCTGACATGGCCGTCGCACTGCGAGTCATCCCGTGCCTGGACGTCGACGCCGGCCGGGTGGTCAAGGGCGTCAACTTCGAGAACCTGCGCGACGCCGGCGACCCGGTCGAGCTCGCGCGCCGGTACGACGCCGAGGGCGCCGACGAGATCACCTTCCTGGACGTCTCGGCGTCGTCGGGCGACCGGGAGACGACCTACGACGTCGTCCGGCGCACCGCCGAGGAGATCTTCGTCCCGCTCACGGTCGGCGGCGGCGTGCGCAGCACCCAGGACGTCGACAAGCTGCTGCGCGCCGGGGCGGACAAGGTGGGCGTGAACACCGCCGCCATCGCGCGCCCCGAGCTGATCGCGGAGATTGCGCAGCGGTTCGGCAGCCAGGTGCTGGTGCTCTCGGTGGACGCGCGCCGCGTCACCGGCGAGACCCGGACCGACTCGGGCTACGAGGTCACCACGCACGGCGGGCGGCGCGGCACCGGGATCGACGCGGTCGAGTGGGCCGCGCGCGGGGCGAGCCTGGGCGTGGGGGAGATCCTGCTGAACTCGATGGACGCGGACGGCACGACGTCGGGCTTCGACCTCGAGATGCTCCGGGCGGTCCGCGCCGAGGTCAAGGTCCCGCTGATCGCGAGCGGCGGCGCAGGCACCCCCGAGCACTTCATCGAGGCCGCCAAGGCGGGCGCGGACGCCGTCCTGGCCGCCAGCGTCTTCCACTTCGGCACCCTGACGATCACCCAGGTCAAGGCCCACCTCCGAGCCGCCGGCATCACCGTCCGCTAACCCCCCTCACGTGTCAGCCCGAGCGCGGTCCCCAGACCGCGCTGGGACTGACAAGTCGGGGGGCCCTGGACGTGTCAGATCGTGCGCGGTCTGGGGGGCGCGCTCGGGCTGACAAGTCGGGGGGAGTTAGCTGGGGAGGGTGTGGGCCAGGGCTTCTACGTCGTAGGGGTCGCCCAGGACGTGGACGCGGGCCGCGGCGCCTCGGCCGTAGGCGTGCAGCAGGAGCTCGCCGACGTCGCCGCGGATGACCACGGTGCCGGCGTCGTCGGGTGCGCGCCGCACCGCCCGGCGCGGGCCGCCGGGCACGACCAGCACGACGCCGACCCGCGCGCGCCGGTAGAGGATCGGCGCGCCGCGCACCATGCGGTGCCACAGCGCCGCGATGTGCGCGGGCTCGAGCTCGAGCGGCTCCACCTGACCGGTGCCGCGGCGCACGTCCTCGGTGTGCACGAAGAACTCCAGCAGGTCGACACCCTCGCCGGCCCACGACATCGGGCTCCAGCGCGGCGGGCCCGCGGCGACGCGGGTGAGCAGGTCCGTGTACCCGGCGTTGTCCGTCGCGGTGCTCGCGAGCGCCTCGATCGCCCGTTCGGAGCGCCCGTTCAGTGCCGGCACCACGGTGCCCGCGGCCACGAGCGGATCGTTCTCGCGCAGGACGATGTGCGCGGCAAGCTGGCGGGTCCGCCAGTCGCCGCACAGCGTCGGTGCGTCGGGCCCCGCGTCCGTCAGTGCACGGACGAGGGCGACCCTTTCGTGCTGGTGCCAGGTCATCTGGAGATGTTCCCACGTCGGGGCGCGGTGGCGCGCGTGAGAAGATCGCATCTTGACGACTGCCCAGCCGCGGAGGAGCGACGAGGTGCCACCGCGCCCGCTGCCCGGCCGCCCCGCGTACGCCCTCACCGGCTCCGTCCTTCGCCGCTCAGTGCAGATCCTCGTGCGCGGCGTGCGTGCCGAGCCCCGCACCTACGCCTTGGCGATCGGGACCTCGGCGGTCTTCGGTGCCGTCACCGTCCTGGTGAGCCAGGTGCTCGGCGTCGTCACCGACAAGGTGGTCGTGCCGGCCCTCGCCGGGTCCGCCGTGGCCCTCGACCGGCTGCCGCTCGCCGGGCTCGCGCTCGCTGCCGTCGCGGTCACCCTCGCCGCGAGCGTCGCGCTGCGCCGGGTCTTCGCGGGCATCGGGTTCGCCGACCTGCAGGCCGGGCACCGCACCCGCGTGACCCGGCAGTACCTGCGCCTGCCGATGTCGTGGCACCGCCGCCACCCCACCGGGCAGCTGCTCTCGAACGCCAACTCGGACGTCGAGGCGGCGACCGGGGTGTTCAACCCCCTGCCGTTCGCGCTCGGCGTCGCGGTGATGATCGCCGTGGCGGCCGTCGCGCTGTTCCGGACGGATGCCTGGCTCGCCGTCGCGGCGCTCGCCGTGCTGCCCGTGGCCGTCATCGCGAACCTCGTCTTCCAGCGCGCGATGTCGCCGGCGATCACCCGCGCGCAGCAGCTGCGGGCGGAGGTCTCCGACATCGCGCACGAGAGCTTCGAGGCGGCGCTGCTGGTCAAGTCGCTCGGCACCGAGGACCGCGAGGAACGCCGGTTCGCGGCCCGCACCAACGCGCTGCGTGACGCGAACGTCCGGGTCGGACAGGTCCGGGCGGTCTTCGACCCGGCCATCGACGTGCTGCCGGGGCTCGGCGCCCTGACGGTGCTGCTGGTCGGCACCGTACGGCTCCAGGCGGGCGCGATCGAGACCGGTGACGTGGTCGCGGCCGCGTACCTCCTCACGCTGCTCGCGATGCCGGTCCGCGCGTTCGGCTGGGTGCTCGGGGAGCTGCCGCGCGCGCTCGCCGGCCACGAACGGATCTCGCGCGTGATCGACGCGCGCGGCGAGCTCACGCCCGGGACCGTGCCGCTCGCGCCGGGTGGCTCGGCGGGGCCGGCCGGGCGCGGCGCCCGGGTCGAGCTGCGCGGCGTCGGGGTGGACGTGCCCGCCGGTGCCGGGACGACGACCCTGCTGCGCGGCATCGACCTGGACCTGGCCCCCGGCCGCACGGTCGCCCTGGTCGGGCCGACCGGCGCCGGCAAGACGACGCTTGTCTCCCTGCTCTCCCGGCTCTCCGACCCGAGCGCCGGGCGGATCACCATCGACGGCATCGACGTGCGCCAGGTCCTGCCGCGCGACCTGACCCGCCAGGTCGCCCTCGTGGCGCAGTCCACCTTCCTGTTCGAGGACACGGTCCGCGCGAACGTCACCCTGGTTGCCGACGACGACCCGGGCGCGCCCGACGACGAGCGGGTCTGGGACGCGCTGCGCCTGGCCCGGGTGGCCGGCGTCGTCGCGGCCCTCCCCGGCGGGCTCGACGCGCGGCTCGGCGAGCGCGGTGCGAACCTCTCCGGCGGCCAGCGCCAGCGGCTCGCGATCGCGCGCGCGCTCGTGCGCAAGCCCCGGCTCCTGGTGCTCGACGACGCGACGTCCGCCGTCGACCCGCGGGTCGAGCGGGCGATCCTCACCGGGCTCCGGTCGAGGGGGCTCGCGACGGACGGCGCCGGCGACCGGGACGCGCCGACGATCCTGATGGTCGCCTACCGGATGTCGTCGGTGCTGCTCGCGGACGAGGTCGTGCACCTCGAGGCGGGCCGGGTGGTGGACCGCGGTTCGCACGCCGAGCTGCTCGCGCGGGATCCCGGCTACGCCGAGCTCGCCACCGCCTACGAGCACGAGACCCAGCGCCGGGCCGACGAGGCCGCCGACGAGGCCGCCGCGGAGGAGGCACCCGACGACCTGCCCGACGACGTCCCCGACGAGCTGCCGGACGACCTCGTGACCGACCCGGCCGGGGGAGTGGCATGACCGCGAAGCGCGCGACCCCGCCCGCCGCCGGGCCCGCCGACGGCGGCGCGCGGATCGCGTCCTCGAGCGAGCTCGGCGTGTTCGCGACCCTGCGCCGCGGCCTGCAGGTCTCCCCGGAGATCGTCCAGGGGCTCGCGCTGACCGGCGTGCTGGCCGTGCTGGCGGCGGTCGGGCGGGTCGTGGTGCCGATCGCGGTCCAGCAGACGATCGACGTCGGGATCCTCGCCGACGGCGGCCCGGACGTGCGCCGCGTCGTCGGCCTGGTGATCGCGGCCGCGATCGGCCTGCTCGGGGCCGCGGTCTGCTCCGCGCTGGTCAACGTGCGGCTGTTCCGCTCGACCGAGGCGGGCCTCGCCTCGCTGCGGATCCGGGCCTTCCGGCACGTGCACGACCTGTCGGTGCTCACCCAGAACACCGAGCGGCGCGGCTCCCTCGTCTCGCGCGTCACGTCCGACGTCGACACCATCTCGCTGTTCGTGCAGTGGGGCGGGATCATGCTGCTCGTCTCGGTGCTCCAGATCGCCGTGGCCTCCGCGCTGATGGCCGCGTACTCGTGGCAGCTGATGCTGCTCGTGTGGGCTTGCTTCGCGCCGCTGATCTTCGTGGTGCGGGTCGCCCAGCGCCGGGTCAACGCCGCCTACACCGCGGTCCGCGAGCGGGTCGGCGCGATGCTCGGCGCGATCTCCGAGGCCGTCGTCGGGGCCGAGACGATCCGGGCGTACGGCGTCGCCGACGTCATCCAGCGCCGGATCGACGCGTCGATCAAGGCGACCCGGGACGCGATGGTGCGGGCCCAGAAGCTCGTCTCGGTGGTGTTCTCCTCCGGCGTCCTGGTGTCCAACCTGGTGCTGTGCGTGGTCGTCGTGGTCGGGGTGCACCTGGGGATCGCGGGCGAGATCACCGTCGGGCGGCTGCTCGCGTTCCTGTTCCTCGTCCAACTGTTCACCGGGCCGGTCCAGATGGCCACCGAGATCCTCAACGAGCTGCAGAACGCGGTCGCGGGCTGGCGGCGCGTGCTCGCGGTGCTCGAGACCCCGGTCGAGCTCGCCGACCCCGGACCGGACGGGGTCGTGTCCGCCCGCGGCCCGGCGACCGTCGAGCTGCGCGACCTGCACTTCGCCTACCCCGGCGGCCCCGGTGTGCTGCACGGCATCGACCTGACTATCCCGGCGCGCACGTCGGTCGCCGTCGTCGGCGCGACGGGATCGGGCAAGACGACGATCGCCAAGCTCGTCGTGCGCCTGATGGACCCGACCACCGGGGCGGTCCTGCTCGACGGCGTCGACCTGCGCGACCTCACCACGGCGAGCCTGCGCCGGCGGGTCGTGCTCGTCCCGCAGGAGGGTTTCCTGTTCGCCGGGACGCTCGCGGAGAACGTCGGCTACGGGCTGCGCCCGACCGCAGCGGCCCCCGAGGACCGCGATGCCCGCGTCGCGGCGGCGCTCGAGGAGCTCGGCCTGGCGTCCTGGCTCGCCGAGCTGCCGGGCGGGCTCGCGACCCCGGTCGGCCAGCGCGGGGAGTCCCTCTCGGCGGGCGAGCGCCAGCTCGTCGCGCTGGCCCGGGCCTACCTCGCGGAGGCCGACCTGCTGGTGCTCGACGAGGCGACGTCGGCCGTCGACCCGGCGACCGAGGTCCGGATCGCGCGGGCCCTGGACTCGCTCACGGCGGGCCGCAGCACCCTGACGATCGCGCACCGGCTGTCCACCGCCGAGGCGTCCGACCTGGTGCTCGTGGTCGACGACGGCGCGGTCGTCGAGATGGGCCCGCACGCGGACCTGGTGGCGCGCGGCGGCACGTACGCGGCGATGCACGGCTCCTGGGTGGCCCAGACCCGCTGACCGCCTGGTGCGCGGTGTGGACAGCCGCGCGTGGGACTGGAGTGACGCATGGTGACAGTGAGACATCACTTCTGCACCGCCGTCACCATCTGTCACTGGCGCGGCTGTCCACACCGCGATGTCGCCCCGAGGCGTGTTTCGTCGGTGCGGAGCATGTGACTGGTGGGACAGAAGTTGACCGAATTGCCCGTTCGACGGGCTGTCCCGGTCACTTGAGCACCATGCTCCGCACCGGCGGATCGGTCCCCGGGGCGCCGAGCACCGGCGACCCCCGAGTCGAATCCGACCGGGCTCGGTCCGCGGCGGTCGGGGCCTAGGTCGCGGTGGGCCGCGTGCCGGCCGCCAGCAGGTCCCGGATCTCCGTCAGCAGCGCCACGTCGGCCGGGGTGCCCTTTTCCTCCTCGGGGAAGTAGCGCTGCTTGGCCGCCGTGTACGGCTTGACGATCAGGAAGTAGACGACCCCCGCGAGGATCACGAACGTGATCACCGCGGTCACCCAGGCGCCGAACGGCAGTCTGCCGGGCCGCCAGCCCGCGAAGTCCGGCTGGCCGCCGATCTTGCCCAGGAGTCCCATGATCAGGTCGACCGTCGACGAGACCACCGCGGCGAAGGCGAGGCCCATGATGAACGCGACGGCGAGCTCGACGAGATTTCCTCGCAGGATGAAGTTCTTGAACCCGGACATGATTTCTCCTCGCGTCGGCGGTGCCGATGAACCGTGGCGATCCGTGCACGACGACGCTATTGCCGTAGCCACCGAGCGGCGCGGGCACGCGTCCCGGCAGATGTCGCGCCATGGCAGGATCGTGGGCGTGTCTTCGCAGCCCACTCCCGATGCCCTCGCCCTCGATCCCGCGATCGCGACCCGCCTCAAGCGGGACGACGCCGGCCTGGTGGCCGCCGTCGTCCAGCAGCACGACAGCGGCGAGGTCCTGATGGTCGGCTGGATGGACGACGAGGCGCTGCGCCGCACGTTGACCTCCGGCCGGGTCACGTTCTGGAGCCGCTCGCGGGGCGAGTACTGGCGCAAGGGCGACACCTCCGGGCACGCCCAGTACGTGCAGTCGGTCGCCCTCGACTGCGACGGCGACGCCGTCCTGGTGCGCGTCGACCAGGTCGGAGCCGCGTGCCACACCGGCGCGCGCACCTGCTTCGAGGCCGGCGGCGAGCTGCCGGCCGCCGTCGGGCAGCGCCCCGCTGCCGGGGTCCGGTGAGCGCGCCGACGACCGGCGCGCCGGCGGTCGAGGTCCCCTGGGGCACGACCTGGCCCTCGCTCGAGACGTTCCGTGAGCTGGCCGCGACGCGCCGGGTGATCCCGGTCGTGCGCCGCCTGCTCGCCGACGACATCACCCCCGTCGGGCTGTACCGCACGCTCGCGGCGGGCCGGCCCGGCACCTTCATCCTGGAGTCCGCCGAGGTCGACGGCGGCTGGGCGCGGTACTCCTTCGTCGGCGTGACCTCCCGGGCGACCCTCACCGTCAAGGACGGCCAGGCCGTGTGGTGCGGCGACGTGCCCGCGGGGGTGCCCACCGAGGGCTCCCCGCTCGAGGTCCTGCGCCAGACCCTCGAGGTGCTCCGCACGCCCGCCATCGGTGGCCTGCCCCCGCTCACCAGCGGCCTGGTCGGCGCGCTCGGCTGGGACATCGTGCGGCACTGGGAGCCCACCCTCCCGTCGAATGCCCCCGACGAGCTGGGCGTGCCCGAGTTGACGCTGTGCCTCGCGACCGACATCGCCGCCGTGGACCACCTCGACGGCTCGGTGTGGCTCATCGCGAACGCGATCAACTTCGACAACACCGACGAGCGGGTCGACGACGCGTACGCGGACGCGGTGGCGCGCCTCGACGCGATGCAGGCGTCCCTGGCGAATCCTGCCCCGCCGGCCACCGCGATCCTCGTGGACGCCGAAGAGCCGGAGCTCAGGTTCCGCTCGACCCGAGCGGAGTTCGAGGAGTCCGTCCGGGTGGGCAAGGAGGCGATCCGGGACGGTGAGGTCTTCCAGGTGGTGCTCTCCCAGCGCCTGGACCTGGACTGCCCGGCGGACCCGATCGACGTCTACCGCGTGCTGCGGACGATCAACCCGAGCCCGTACATGTACTACCTCCAACTCCAGGACGCCGACGGCGTGGACTTCGCCGTCGTCGGCTCGAGCCCCGAGACCCTCGTGAAGGTGACCGACGGCGACGTGGTCACGTTCCCGATCGCCGGCTCGCGGCCGCGCGGCGCCGACCCGGCGCACGACATCGCCCTCGGCGAGGAGCTGCTCGCCGACCCCAAGGAGCGCGCCGAGCACATCATGCTCGTCGACCTCTCGCGCAACGACCTGGTCAAGGTCTGCGAGCCGGCGAGCGTCGAGGTCGTCGAGTTCATGGTCGTCAAGCGGTTCAGCCACATCATGCACATCTGCTCCACGGTCGTGGGCCACCTGCGCGCCGGCGCGACGGCGCTCGAGGCGCTCGCCGCGACGTTCCCGGCGGGCACCCTGTCCGGGGCGCCCAAGCCGCGGGCCATGGCTCTGATCGACTCCCTGGAACCGGCCAGCCGCGGGATCTACGGCGGCACCGCCGGGTACTTCGACTTCGCCGGGGACATGGACATGGCGATCGCGATCCGCACCGCGGTGATCTCCCGCGGCCGCGCGAGCGTGCAGGCCGGCGGCGGGATCGTCGCCGACTCGGTGCCCGCGCTGGAGTACGAGGAGTCGCGGAACAAGGCCGCCGCCGCGGTCCGCGCGATCCAACTCGCCGCCCGGCTGCGGCCCGCGGGGACCGGCGGATGAGCCGGCGGCGCGCGGTCCTTCTCGTGCTCGTCCTCGCGGGCGTCTCGCTCGGCGCGGGGGTGCCCACCTGGATGCACACGGCCGGTTCGACGGCGCTGCGGCACGTCGTACCGGTCACCGTGACCGGCACGCAGGCGGCGCCCGCGGTGCCGGCGGCGGCCCTCGTGCTGCTCGCGGCCGGAGCCGCGCTCGCGCTGGTGGGGCGGATCGGCCGGTGGGTCGTCGTGCTCGTCGTCGTGGCGAGCGGGGTGGTCGTCGCGGCCTCCTCGATCGCGGTGATCGCGAACCCCGTGCCGGTCGCGGGCACGATGGTCGCGGAGGCGACCGGGGTCGGCACGCTCGCCGCGCCGGTGACGCTCACGGCGGCCCCGTACGCGGCCGCCGCGCTCGGCGTCGTCGTGCTGCTGGTGGGCGGCTGGCTCGCCGTGACGAGCCGGCGCTGGGCCCGCCCGAACGCTCGCCACGAGGTCGCCGGCGGCCAGCCCGCGCCGGTGCCCGACGACGACCAGTCCGCGTGGGACTCCCTCACGCGCGGTAACGACCCAACCTGAACCCATCGGCGTTAGTCTCGATGTGTCCGCAGATGAAAGGCTCTTTCGCATGGCTGATCAGTCCGTCGAACGTCCGAACTCCCAGTCCGAGACCGCCAACCTCCCGCCGAGCTCGCCGTGGGCCAACGAGGGCCAGACGATCGCCGCCTGGGTCCTCGTGATCATCGTGGTCGTCGGTGGCACCCTCTCGGGGGTCGGCGTCCTGGTGGCAGCGGTCTGGCTGTTCTGGGTCGGCATGGCCGTCGTCGTCCTCGGCGTCGTGACCGGCAAGCTGCTGCAGATGGCGGGTTATGGGCAGGGCGGGGCGAACACCCTCGCCCGGCAGGCTCGGGCGCACGCCCAGCGCCGCCCGCAGTAGCCAGGCGTTCGCACGTCCGCACCAACCGCCGCGGGTCCGGGGCGACGCCCGGACC
>NZ_DATCNW010000177.1:0-64961 GCF_036565025.1 Pengzhenrongella sp. | reverse complement strand
CCCGCCACGGCGGCCGTCGAGGCGCTGCTGGACCACCTCGCCGACGTCGGCTTCGCCGGTGCGCCCCGCTCGCTGGGCCGCGACGAGCTGGGGCGCCACGTCCTGGAGTACATCCCCGGGGAGATCGCCCACACCCTCCCGCCGCTCACCGTCGCCGAGCTGCACCGACTCGGCGGACTGATCCGCGAGCTCCACGACGCCACCTCGAGCTTCACGCCACCCCCCGCGCCGCAGTGGGACGTGGTGATCGCGCCCGACCGCGACGACCTGATCTGCCACAACGACGTCGCCCCCTGGAACCTCGTGCGCGACGGCGACCGCTGGGTGTTCATCGACTGGGACGGCGCGGCTCCGGGATCGCGACTGTGGGACCTCGCCTATGCCGCGCACGGCTTCGTCCCGTTCCACGCCCAGGGCGACCCCGAGGTGGACGCCCCGCGGCTGCGCGCGCTGGCCGACGGGTACGGTCTCGACGAGGCGCAACGGCGGGCGCTCCCGGCCTTGATCGTGGCCCACACGCGCGGGATGTACGACCTGCTGCACGAATCCTCGCTCAACGGGGCCCAACCCTGGGCCCGGCTGTACGCCGAAGGACACGGCGACCACTGGGGTCCGGCCGCCGACTACATCGAGACCCACCTCGATCGATGGACCGCCGCACTCCTCACGATGGCGTCAGGACCGCGACCCACTACCGGCGGTAGTAGTCCCGCCAGATGACCCTGTGCAGGGGAATGCGCCGAGGAATTGAACGCAGCCCGGGAATGAACGGTAGGAAGAGCACGACCAGCATGAGCACAATAATGATCGTCATGATGTAGATGTCACCGTTGGCGGTCAGCGTGGCGGCGAACCCTGTTTCGTTCTCGCTGTTGAAGATCGGCAGCTGGTACCAGAACGAGAAGGGCGCGAGCCATTGCTGGCCCGGGAAGTTGCCCGTCTCGTTCATCATGCCCCAGGTGTTGCCCTGGAGGTTGTTCGCCGTGCCGGCGTCGTCGAGGTAGGAGCCATCACCGAGGAAAAGGATCTGCAAGGTGTTGTCGGTGTTGAAGAACTGACCGGGTGCGGGGAGCACACTGTCGAGCGCTCCCGATGCCGCCATGGTCGTCAGGCCCTCGGCCAGCGCGGGCACCGGCCCGTAGTCGCCGTCGGGAACCTTGGTCGCATCGCCGTTGGCGCCGGCTGGGTCGTTCAGCGCGGTGTCGTAGGCCGTTGCCCAGTCGCCTTGCTGGGTGGGGTCGGCGCCGGTCCAGGCGGTCAAGGCCGCGGCAACGCCCGAAGACTGATCCTGGCCCTGGAGCGGGCCAATGACGAAGTCCGTCGCGGGATCGACCGGCTGGTGGACGCCGACCCATTTCTGGAGCTTGATCGGTCCCAGGACCTGACCCTCGCCGCCGTTGTTGTAGGGCCCACCGTAGGTCGCCGAATCTGATGTCCCGGCGAGCTCGGCCACGGTCGTGGCGTAGAAGTTGTCCGGCGCGCTCTTCGCCCAGCCCTTCAAGGTGAGCGACGGATCGTCCGGCGAACTGAACACCGCGGCGAGCACGATCGTGAGGACCAGGACCGCGAGGGTGGCGATCGCGCCCTCCTTGAGGATGTCGTAGTGACGCGTCGCGCCCCGCCACGGCTCCCGCTCCAACGTCTCCTGACTCGTGCGCACGGACATCAGCCGGCTTCCTCGTTGCGGTCCGTGCCCACGGCCGCTCGATGATCGGGGACCGTGGCGGCATCTATCGGCGGTACGACCCCATGGACTCGGACGAGCAGAACGTGCAGCACGACGATGACGACAACCACCGCGGGAATCAGGAAGACGTGCATGATCATCATCTGACCGAGGTCAGCGACGTTGAACCACGCGCCGATCCCTGTCGCGTTGATTCCGTCCTTGGCCTCGAAGGCGATCCATTGCGAATCGAAGTTGGTCTGCATCAGGTACCCGGTCAGCCCCGCGCCGATCGACACCACGAAGGCGAGCACACCCGTGATCCACGTGTTCGCGCGATTGCCGCGCCAGGCTGCCATGAAGAACTTCCCGGCCAGGTGGATCAGCATGAAGAGGAAGAACAGCTGGACCGACCAGAAATGCAGGCTGTTGAAGAAGAGGCCGGCACTGGACACGTGGTACCACGCGGGCCCTTCAAGGGCCAGCAGCGTGCCCGAGGCGACGATCATGGCGAACGCCGCGAGGGTCAGCACCCCGAAGACGTAGATCCAGGACGCGACGTATGCGGGCTGGGTCTCCGGCAGCAGCTTCTCGTACGGGAGTGTGTGCTCGAGCCGCTCGCGGGTGCGGCCGATCCAGGACGTCGCCGGTCCAGCTCCGGCGCTCTGCGGAGCGGGCGTGCTCACGAGCCGTCCCGATCCTCGTGGCGGTCCTTCGGGAACGGGAGCACCAGCGCGAGCACGAACAGCAGCACCATGGATCCGATAACGATGAGGTTCGGAACCGATACCGACAGCCAGCTCCAGCTGAGGTACGTGGGTACGTGCGTCGCCAAATGCGTCAGCACAGCCATGGCCAGCCTTCTTCTCTGCGGCAAGAGGTTCGACTCCTCGAAAGTAGCGCTTGCCGTCGAGGCTGTCCGGGGATTGACGCGCCGGTGGCCCGAGGTCCACGAGCGGGTCAAGGTCGGACCGGGGTGGTCGGAGCCCTCGACCCGAAGATCCGACACCTGATCTCCGAGTTCCCGATCCGTCACGCGAGTGCGGGCGTTTGGTCGTCACAACGGCCTCCCGGGCAGCCAAACGCCCGCACTCGGGCGCCGAGCCGGTCGGTCGGCGGGCGCAGATGCGCGCCTTCTGGTCGTGGGCGGTGGTCCGTCTGGCGGAGCCGGGAAGGCCCGGGCCGCCTGCGCCAGCACGCGTAGCCCTCACCGTCGTACGCTGGCGGCACATTGGGCAATGGAGCCCCATGCCTCACGAGGGCGCGGGCTCCGCGATCAACAAACGGAGCGAAACATGTTGCGTTCAGACGTCTCCCCAAATCCCGTCCAGCGGAGCGGTACCGACCCCGGAGACGCCGGTCTTCGCCCGGACGACGGCGAGCCGGTCGGCCCGCCGCAGTCACCCGACGACCTGGTGCAGCTGGTGTCTCCGGACGGGCTGCGCCGCCCCGACCCGACGTTCGACCCCTGGGTCGCGGACGTGACCGACGATCAGCTGGCCTCGCTCTACGAGGACATGGTGGTCGTGCGCCGCCTGGACATCGAGGCCACGGCGCTGCAGCGCCAGGGACAGCTCGGCCTCTGGCCGCCCCTGCTCGGCCAGGAGGCCGCCCAGATCGGGTCGGCCCGGGCGCTGCGGGCCGACGACTTCGTGTTCTCGAGCTACCGGGAGAACGGGGTCGCCTACTGCCGGGGGGTCACCCTGACCGACCTGCTCCGCGTGTGGCGGGGCACGGCCGCGTCGGGCTGGGACCCGATCGCGGTCGGGATGGCGACGCCGTCGATCATCGTCGGCGCCCAGACGCTGCACGCGACCGGCTACGCGCTCGGGTGCCTGAAGGACGGCGCCAGTTCGGTCGCCGTCGCGTACTTCGGGGACGGCGCGACCAGCCAGGGCGACGTGAACGAGGCCCTGGTCTTCGCCGCCAGCTTCACGGCGCCGGTGATCTTCTTCTGCCAGAACAACCAGTGGGCCATCTCCGAACCGGTCGGGCTGCAGGCGAAGCGGCCGATCGCCGACCGTGCGCCGGGCTTCGGGATCCCCAGCATCCGGGTGGACGGCAACGACGTGCTCGCCGTGATGGCGGCCACCCGGGTCGCCCTGGACCGGGCTCGCGGCGGCGGAGGCGCGACCTTCATCGAAGCGGTCACCTACCGGATGGGCCCGCACACCACCTCCGACGACCCGGGCCGCTACGCCGACCCCCTCGTGCAGGCGGAGTGGGCCGCCAAGGACCCGATCCTGCGGGTGGAGCGTCTCCTCGAGCGCAATGGTCGGCTGACCGACGAGCTCATGCGCAGCGTGAAGTCGACGGCGGACGCCGCAGCGAAGGAGATGCGCGACAGCTGCTACCGCCTGGAGGCGCCCGAGCCCCTGAGCATCTTCGACCACGTGTACACGACCCCGACGTCGTGGCTCGCGCGACAACGGAGCCAGTACGCCGCGTACCTCGCGATGTTCGCCGACGACGACCTGGACGGGGGCGCGTGATGGCCGCGATGACCCTGGCCGCGGCGATCACCTCGGGCCTGCGACGGACGCTCGAGGAGGACCCGAAGGTGGTGCTGCTCGGCGAGGACATCGGCAAGCTCGGCGGCGTCTTCCGGGTCACGGACGGCCTGCAGCGCGACTTCGGCACCGACCGGGTGATGGACACCCCGCTGGCCGAGTCCGCCATCCTGGGGACCGCCGTCGGGCTCGCGTACCGGGGCTATCGCCCCGTGGTGGAGATCCAGTTCGACGGGTTCATCTACCCGGCGTTCAACCAGATCGTCGGCCAGGTCGCCAAGCTGCACTACCGCACGGCCGGTGCGGTGCGGATGCCGATCACCGTGCGCGTGCCCTACGGCGGCGGGATCGGTGCCGTCGAGCACCACTCCGAGTCACCCGAGGCGTACTTCACCCACACCTCCGGCCTGCGCGTCGTGACCTGCTCCAACCCGCAGGACGCGCACACGATGATCCGCCAGGCGATCGCCTGCGACGATCCGGTGCTCTTCTTCGAGCCCAAGCGGCGGTACTGGGTCAAGGGCGAGGTGAGCGATGTCATCGACGGCTCGACACCCTCGATGGATCGTGCGCGGGTGGTCGTCGAGGGCGACCAGGTGACCCTGGTGGCGTACGGGCCGCTCGTGAGCACGGCCACGGACGCCGCGCTCGCGGCCCTGGCCGACGGCGTCTCGGTGGAGGTGATCGACCTCCGCTCGCTGTCCCCCGTCGACTTCGAGACGCTCGAGGCGTCGGTGCGCAAGACCGGGCGCCTGGTCATCACGCACGAGGCTCAGCAGTTCGGCGGCCTTGGCGCCGAGGTCGTCGCCAGCATCACCGAGCGATGCTTCGCCCACCTCGAGTCGGCGCCGGTCAGGGTGACCGGCCCCGACGTGCCGTACCCGCCGGCGAAGCTCGAAGAGCACTTCCTGCCCAACCTGGACCGCATCCTTGACGCGGTCGACCGCGTGATGGCCCGGCCGAACTCGCTGACCGACTGGAGAGGGTGACCGATGGCCATCAAGGAGATCACCATGCCGGACCTCGGGGAGGGGCTGACCGAGTCGGACCTCGTGTCGTGGAACGTCGCCGTCGGTGACACGGTCGAGCTGAACCAGGTCGTCGCCGAGGTGGAGACCGCGAAGGCCCTCGTGCAGCTTCCGTCGCCGTACGCGGGGGTCGTGGCGCGCCTGTTCGTCGAGCCGGGCGCGACGGTGCTGGTGGGGGCACGGATCATGTCGATCACGGTGGACGAGGCGAGCGAGGGCGACGACGGGCTCGGCGACGGTGCCGGCGCGTCCGCCGGCGAGGCCGCGACCGGGCGCACCCCGGTGCTCGTCGGCTACGGACCGCCGATCGAGAGCTCCGCGCGCCCGGCGCGCCGACCTCGCGGAGCCGCCTGGGCCGCCGGCCACCGCGGCGCGCAGCCGGACGAGGCACCGATTCGTGCCCGTGGCCTGCCCGAGCGCCCGAAGTCGTTCCCGCCGGTGCGCAAGCTCGCCCACGAGCTGGGAGTCGACCTCGCGCTGGTCGCCGGCTCGGGACCGGACGGCGTGATCACCCGCGACGACGTGCTGCAGGCCGCCGCCGCCGCAGCGGCGGCGACCGCGGCGGCGCCCGCGGCCGCGGCCGCGAGGATCCCCACGTCGTTGCCCGGCTCCCGGGAGGTCCGGACCCCGGTCACCGGCGTCCGCAAGCACACCGCCGCCGCCATGGTCGCGAGTGCCTTCACGGCGCCGCACGCCAGCACGGTCCTGACCGTCGACGTCACGCCCACGATGGAGCTGCTCGCGTCGTTCCCGAAGCATCGGGTCGCGGCCGGGCACCGGCTCACCATCCTCACGATGGTGGCCAAGTCGATGGTCGTCGCGCTCCGGCGGCACCCGTCGCTCAACTCGCGATGGGACGAAGCCGCCGGCGAGATCGTGCAGTTCGGCTACGTGAACCTGGGCATCGCCGCATCGACTCCCCGCGGGCTGGTCGTCCCGAACGTCAAGGACGCGCAGTGGCTGGATCTCGTCGAGCTCGCCGACGCCCTCGCGCACCTGACGGCGACGGCGCGAGCCGGCACGACCTCCCCGGCAGACCTGGCCGGGGGGACGATCTCGATCACGAACATCGGCGTCTTCGGCGTCGACTCCGGCACGCCGATCCTGGTGCCCGGTGAGGCCGCCATCCTGGCGATCGGCGCCGTCCGACGTCGGCCCTGGGAGTTCCACGACGAGATCGCCCTGCGCAGCGTGCTGACGCTCACCCTGTCGTTCGACCACCGCGTGGTCGACGGCGCCCAGGCCGCCCAGTTCCTGGCCGACGTCGGCGCCATCCTCGCGGACCCGGGGGTGACGATCACGTTCTGACCGACGCCACGGGGCCGACCCGTCAGCTCCCCTGCCCCAGGGCGGCCAGCGCCATCTCTTCGAGCAGTTCTCGACCGCGCGCGCGGGGAGCGGACCGGGCGCTGTGCGGGGTGGAGTTGAGCAGGCCGAAGGTCGCCTGCGCACGCAGGCGCAGCTCCGCCGGGTCGGCCCCGGGGCTCAGCCGGACCAGCACGGACACCCACACCTCGACGTAGCTGCGCTGCGTGGCGCGCACCGAGCGCCGCTCGGCCGCGGCGAGCGTGTTCAGCTCGCGGTCCTGCACCCGGATGATGTCCGGGTTCGCCAGGGCGAACTCGACGTGAAACCGGACGAGCGAGCGGAGCGCGGCGACCTCGTCGTCGGCCCCGGCGACGACCTCCCGACCCCCCGCGAGCAGCCGGTCGCTGGTACCGACGAGCAGGGCAGCGAGCACCGCCTGCTTGCTCGGGAAATGCCGGTACACGGCCGGACCGCTGACGCCAGCCGCCCGTCCGAGATCCTCGATGGAGACGCCGTCGTAGCCCGCTCGGGCGAACAGTCGAGCAGCCTCGGCCAGCATCCTGTCCCGGCGGTCGGCCTTGGCCATGGCGCGTGCCGTCGTCGCGGCGGAGGCGGGTGCCGGTAGCCCGGCCGGCTCAAGGTCCTGGCTCACCACTCGTCGTCCTTCCAGGTAGACACCGAGGTTCTCGAACACTATCGTCAACTCGGTTAGTGAACGTTAACTCGAAATCCGATGTGCCGGCTCAACGGAGAGCGGTGTCGATGGAAACCCTCCGCACGATGGCTGACCGCGGCGCGCCCGCGTTCGCCGACAACGAGGCGGGCCAGCGGGCCCTCGTGCGGGACCTGCGCGAGCGCCTGCGGGTCGCGGCCCTCGGCGGCACGGCGGCGGCGCGCGAGCGGCACGTCGCGCGAGGCAAGCTGCTCCCGCGCGACCGGATCGACGTGCTGCTGGACGACGGCAGCCCGTTCCTCGAGATCGCGCCGCTGGCCGCGTACGGGCTGTACGACGACGACGCACCCGGCGCCGGGTTGATCGCGGGGATCGGGCTCGTCGGCGGTCGGCACGTGATGGTGCTGTCCAACGACGCGACGGTCAAGGGCGGCACGTACTACCCGATGACGGTCAAGAAGCACCTGCGCGCCCAGGAGATCGCGCTGGAGAACCACCTGCCGTGCGTCTACCTCGTCGACTCGGGCGGCGCCTTTCTCCCCCTGCAGGACGAGGTCTTCCCCGACCGCGACCATTTCGGCCGGATCTTCTTCAACCAGGCCCGGATGTCCGCCGCGCGGATCCCGCAGATCGCCTGCGTCATGGGGTCGTGCACGGCGGGCGGCGCCTACGTGCCCGCGATGAGCGACGAGACCGTGATCGTCCGGAACCAGGGCACGATCTTCCTGGGCGGCCCGCCGCTCGTGAAGGCGGCGATCGGGGAGATCGTGACCCCCGAGGAGCTGGGCGGGGGCGAGCTGCACTCGCGCACGTCCGGAGTCACCGACCACCTCGCCGAGAACGACGAGCACGCCCTGCAGATCGTCCGGGACATCGTGGACACCCTCCCCCGCCCGGGGGTACCCGCCTGGGACGTGGTCGCGAGCCGCGAGCCGGCGGTCGCCGAGTCCGACCTGTACGGCGCGGTCCCGACCGACGTCCAGTCGGCGTACGACGCGCGCGAGGTCATCGCCCGGCTGGTCGACGCCAGCGAGTTCCATGAGTTCAAGAAGGAGTACGGCACGACCCTCGTGACGGGGTTCGCCCGGCTGCACGGGCATCCGGTGGGCATCATCGCCAACAACGGGGTGCTGTTCAGCGAGTCGGCGCTCAAGGGTGCGCACTTCATCGAGCTGTGCGACCAGCGCGGGATCGCCCTGGTGTTCCTGCAGAACATCTCGGGCTTCATGGTCGGCAGGGACTACGAGGCGGGCGGCATCGCCAAGAACGGCGCGAAGATGGTGACCGCCTGCGCGACCACCCGCGTGCCCAAGCTGACCGTCGTCGTCGGCGGCTCGTTCGGGGCGGGCAACTACTCGATGTGCGGGCGCGCATACTCACCGCGGTTCCTGTGGACCTGGCCGGCCAGCCGGATCTCGGTCATGGGCGGCCCCCAGGCGTCCTCGGTGCTCGCGACCATCCGCCGCGAACAGCTCGAGAACCGCGGCGAGGAGTGGTCGGCCGACGACGAGGCCGGCTTCCGGCAGCCCATCCGCGAGCAGTTCGAGGCGCAGGGGAACCCCTACTACTCGACGGCGAGGCTGTGGGACGACGGGATCATCGACCCCCTCGACACCCGCCGGGTCCTCGGACTCGCCCTCGACGTGTGCGCCACCGTCCCGCTCGGCGACCCGGCCTTCGGCCTGTTCCGGATGTGAGCGCCGTGACCTCGCCTCCACCGCTGTTCTCGACCGTGCTGGTCGCCAACCGGGGTGAGATCGCCTGTCGTGTCCTGCGCACGCTTCGCGACCTGGGCATCGCGTCGGTCGCGGTCTACAGCGACGCGGACGTCGCCGCCCGGCACGTCGCGCTCGCCGACGTCGCCGTGCGGCTCGGTCCCGCCGCGCCCGCCGCCAGCTATCTGAACATCGCCGCCGTGATCGAGGCCGCTCGGGCGACCGGCGCCGAGGCGATCCACCCGGGCTACGGCTTCCTCGCGGAGAACGCCGACCTCGCGCGGGCGTGCGCCGCCGCCGGGATCGTCTTCGTCGGCCCTGGGGTCGAGGCGCTGGACATCATGGGGGACAAGATCCGCGCGAAGGTCCACGTCGGCCGCGCGAACGTGCCGGTCATCCCGGGGCACGCCGAGCCGGGCCGCACCGATGCGGAGCTCATCGCCGCCGCGGACCAGGTCGGCTTCCCGCTGCTCATCAAGCCCTCGGCCGGCGGCGGCGGGAAAGGGATGACCGTCGTGGAGCGCCCCGACGACCTCCCCGACGCCCTGCGCGCCGCACGCCGGGTGGCCAGGTCCGCCTTCGCCGACGACACCCTGTTCCTCGAGCGGTACCTCGCCTCGCCCCGCCACATCGAGGTGCAGGTGCTCGCCGACGCCCACGGCTCGGTCATCCACCTGGGCGAGCGCGAGTGCTCGCTGCAGCGCCGGCACCAGAAGGTGATCGAGGAGGCCCCGTCGCCGCTGCTCGACGACGACGCCCGGCGGCGGATCGGCGACCTGGCGTGCGAGGTGGCGCGCAGCGTCGGGTACGTCGGTGCGGGAACGGTCGAGTTCCTCGTCTCGAACGACGCCCCCGCGGACTTCTTCTTCATGGAGATGAACACGCGGTTGCAGGTCGAGCACCCGGTCACCGAGCTGGTGACCGGCATCGACCTCGTCGAGTGGCAGCTGCGCGTCGCGGCGGGCCAGCGGCTGGACCGCACGCAGCGCGACGTCCGCGTCACCGGGCACGCGGTCGAGGCCCGGGTGTACGCGGAGAACCCGGCTCGCGGCTTCCTGCCCACGACCGGGCGCGTGCTGCTGCTCGACGAGCCGGCCGGCGCGGGCGTGCGGGTGGACAGCGCGCTGCAGCCGGGGTTGGCGATCACCGGCGACTACGACCCGCTGCTGTCGAAGGTGATCGCGTGGGGCGAGGACCGTGCCCAGGCGCTGGCCCGGCTCGACGCCGCCCTGGCGGCCACGACCGTGCTCGGAGTCCACACCAACCTCGACTTCCTGCGGCAGGTCCTCGCCGACCCGGCGGTCCGCGGCGGTCACCTCGACACGGGCCTGCTCGAGCGTCGCCTGCCCGAGCTCACGTTTCGGTCGGCGGATGCGGCGGTGGTGACCGCGGCGGTGCTGTGGGGCCGGGCCGACGTCGGCGAAGGCGCGTGGCGGCGCGACGGCTGGCGGATGGGCATCGACCAGCCGACCCGCTACAGCGTCGCGACCAGCGCGGACACGAGCGTGCAGGTCGCGGTCCGGGGTGCTCCCGACGCGGCGACCGTCGCCATCGACGACGGCGACGTCGTGCCCGCCCGACTGACCCGCCTCGACGGGGACACCGCCCGCCTCGAGCTCGACGGGATCGCGCGCACGTTCCGCATCGCCACGGACGGCGACACCACCTGGGTCGGTGCGGCGGGCGCGTCCGTCGAGCTCAGGCTCCGCAGTCGCGCGGACCAGCTCGCCGACGCCCTCGCACGGATCACGCGAGTGCCCGGGCAGGTGAGTCCCGAGGTCCGCTCCCCCATGCCCGGGACCGTCGTGGCGGTCAGTGTCGCGACCGGTGACCACGTCACCGCCGGTCAGACCCTGCTGAGCGTC
The DNA here is from genome assembly GCF_036565025.1 of Pengzhenrongella sp. Taxonomy (NCBI): domain Bacteria; kingdom Bacillati; phylum Actinomycetota; class Actinomycetes; order Micrococcales; genus Pengzhenrongella; species Pengzhenrongella sp. The sequence continues at coordinate 54,196 of NZ_DATCNW010000177.1, read as the reverse complement.
GAGGCGATGAAGATGGAGCACAGGCTCACCGCGACGACCGACGGCATCGTCACGATCACCGCCAGACCGGCCGATCTGGTGAAGCTCGACCAAGTTCTGGCCACCATCACCCCGCACCCCCACGAAGGGCCCCCCACATGAGCCACGAGCTCACGACCGATGAACAACAGCTGAGCGACCTGGTGCGCGACTTCGCCGACGACGTCGTCGCACCTGCCGCCTACGAGTACGACACCCGGCGCGAGCTGCCGTACAAGATCATCGCCCAGATGGGTGAGATGGGTCTGTTCGGGCTGCCGTTCCCGCAGGAGTACGGGGGCCAGGGCAAGAGCTACTTCCACCTGTGTCTCGCCGTCGAGCAGCTCGGTCGCGTCGATCAGTCGATCGGCGTCACGCTGGAGGCCGGCGTCGGCCTGGGCGCGATGCCCATCTGGCGCAGCGGCACCGAGGCCCAGAAGCGCGAGTGGATGCCCATGCTCGCCCGGGGCGAGGCGCTCGCCGCCTTCGGCCTGACCGAGGCGGACGCCGGATCGGACGCCGCCGGCACCAAGACCACCGCCTCGCTCGAGGACGGCGAATGGGTCATCAACGGCACCAAGCAGTTCATCACCAACTCGGGCACCGAGATCACGCGGCTCGTGACCGTGACCGCCGTGACCGGGGAATCGATCCGCGCGGACGGGTCGGTGAAGAAGGAGCTGAGCGCCTTCCTCGTGCCGAGCGGCACCCCGGGCTTCACTGTGGAACCGAGCTACGACAAGGTCGGCTGGCACACGTCGGACACGCACCCGCTCACGTTCGACGACGTCCGGATCCCCGAGTCCAACCTGCTGGGCGAGCGGGGCCGCGGCTTCGCGAACTTCGCGCAGACCCTCGACGAGGGGCGCGTCGCGTTCGCGGCCCTGTGCACCGGCGCAGCCCAGGGCTGCCTCGACGAGTCCATCCGGTACGCCACGAGCCGGCACGTCTTCGGCCGGAGCCTCGGGGAGAATCAGCACATCGCCTTCAAGATCGCCCGCATGCAGGCCCGGGTGCACGCGGCCCGCCTCGCCTACTACGACGCGGCCCGCACGCTCGTCGCCGGGAAGCCGTTCAAGCTGCAGGCGAGCCTCGCCAAGCTGATCGGCAGCGAGGCCGCGATGGACAACGCCCGCGACGCCACCCAGATCTTCGGCGGTTACGGCTTCCTGAACGAGAACCCGGTCGCGCGGCACTACCGCGACTCGAAGGTCCTCGAGATCGGCGAGGGAACGACCGAGGTCCAGCTGATGATCATCGCGCGCGAGCTCGGGTTCTGAGGTCGCGGCCATGACGAAGGACATCGAACAGCGCGGGCTCTACTACGAGGAGCTCGAGCTCGACACCCGGTACCTGCACCGTCCTGGCCGCACGGTGACGGAGGCCGACAACGTGCTGTTCACTACGATGACGATGAACACGCAGGCCCTGCACCTGGACGCGGCGTGGTCGGCCGGTCAGCCGTTCGGACAACGCCTGGTGAACTCGATGTTCACGCTGTCGACCATGGTCGGAAGCTCGGTCGCGCAGCTCACCCAGGGCACGATCGTCGCCAATCTCGGGTTCTCCGAGGTGACGTTCCCGCACCCGCTGTATCACGGGGACACCTTGTACTCCGAGACCCTGGTGGTGACCAAGCGGTTGTCGTCGTCGCGTCCCGGCCAGGGTGTGGTGACGTTCGCGCACACCGCCAAGAACCAGGACGGGACCGTCGTCGCCACGGCGATCCGATCCGTCCTGATGTGGTGCAAGGACTCCTCCCGGTGACCTCCTTCACGATGGGCCCGGCCCTGCTGTTCTGTCCGGCCGACCGCCCCGACCGGTTCGCGAAGGCCGCCGAACGGGCCGATGCCGTCATCCTCGACCTCGAGGATGCCGTCGCCCCGGCGGCCAAGGCGGCCGCGCGCAGGGCACTCGTCGCCGGCTCGCTCGATCCGGGCCGCACCATCGTGCGGCTGAACCCCGCCGACGGCCCCGAGTTCGCCGACGATCTCGCCGCCGTGGCACGGACCGGCTACGGCACGCTCATGCTCGCCAAGACCGCGAGCGCGTCGCAGGTCGGCGCCCTCGCCGGGTTCGACGTCGTCGCGGTCGTCGAGACGGCTGCCGGGGTCGTCGCCGTCGACGAGATCGCGGCGGCACCGAACGTCGTCGCCCTCCTGTGGGGGGCCGACGACCTCGTCGCGTCCCTCGGCGGCACGTCGAGCCGCTTCCCCGACGGCCGGTACCGGGACGTCGCCCGGCACGCACGCTCGGCCGTGCTCCTCGCGGCCGGCGCCCACGGCAAGGCCGCCATCGACGCGGTCCACCTGGACATCGCCGACGGCGACGGGCTCGCCGCGGAGGCCGCCGACGCCGCCGCGTCCGGTTTCCGCGCGAGCGCGTGCATCCACCCGTCGCAGGTGGCCGTCATCCGGGCCGCGTACCGCCCGAGCAGCCACGACGTGGCCTGGGCCCGGTCGGTGCTGGCGGCAGCCGTCGGGCAGCGCGGCGTGTTTCGCTGGCACGACCAGATGATCGACGGCCCGATCCTGAAGCACGCCGAAGAGGTGTTGCGTCGGGCTCGATAGGAGCTCACGGCGCGCAGGGGTGGAGGTAGCCGGACACGTCACGTCGTCTGGGATCCCCTGCCCGGGGGCACCACGCGCCGGTTGACGACGTCCCGCTTGTATGTGCAGGTAAACACCTGCATGATGGATTCATGACGGAGGAACGCACCCTCGACCCGGTCTTCAAGGCTCTGGCGGATCCGACCCGTCGCCTGCTTCTCGATCGCCTCCGTCACCAGAACGGTCAGACGCTCACCGAGCTCTGCCGCAGCCTCGAGATGGCGCGTCAGTCGGCGACGCAGCATCTCGACCAGCTGGTGCAGGCCAACCTCGTCACCGTCGTACGGCGAGGACGAGAGCGACTGCACTACCTCAACCCCGCCCCGATCCACGAGATCGGGGGGCGCTGGATCGCGGCGTACGACGCACCCCGGCTGGCTGCCCTGAGCAGCATCAAACATCAAGCAGAGGAGCATGCAATGACCGAGACCACGACGACCGGAGCTGCGACGGCCGTGCCGACGTACGTCTATGTGACCTACATCCAGGCAAGCGCGGAGCAGGTGTGGCAGGCCCTGACCGATGCGGACCTGACCGCACGCTACTGGGGGCACGCCAACGTCTCCGACTGGCAGGTCGGTTCGCCCTGGGAGCACCGCCGAGCGGATGGCTCGGGCGCCGTCGATGTGGTGGGAACCGTGCTCGAGGCCGAACCGCCGACCCGGCTCACGATCACGTTCGAGGACTCCGACGAAGAGCGGGCCGGTGGACCGTCGGTGGTCAGGTTCGTCGTCGAACCGCACGAGGGCATCGTCCGGTTGACGGTGACTCACGAGAACCTCCCCAATGTCGAGATGCTGAACGGCATCTCGCACGGGTGGCCCGCCGTACTCGCCAACCTCAAATCCCTGCTGGAGACCGGCGACGTGCTGCCGACCGCGCCCTGGGACGTACCGCAGGTCGAGACCGCATGAGCCTCGAACTGCTTCGCCGGGCAATGGCGTACGCCGAGACGGTCGTCGGCGATCTCACGAGCGACGACCTACGGCTGCCCACACCGTGCGGTGAGTGGGACGCAGGCAGGGTCGTTCTCCATCTCGCCGATGTCGCCGACGGGCTCATCGGCCTGGTGGAGACCGGAGAGCCGGCACTCCCGGAACCGGCACGGACCGACGACCCCGATCCGATGTCCATCGCCGGCGAATCCCTGACACGCCTGGCCGCCACGCTGTCCACGACAAGTGAGACAAGACGCGCCCAGACTGCGGCCCGAGCAGGGGCCATCGAGTTCACCATGCACGGCTGGGACCTCGGGGTCGCGCGGGACAGGAGTCATCAGACCCCGGCGGACCTGGCCAACGACGTGTGGGCACTCGCGTCCTCGCTGCTCAGCGAGGACGCGCGCGGCTCGAACTTCGCCGCCGCCGTCGACGTTCCCGCCACAGCGACGCCCAGCGACCGACTCGCCGGGTTCCTCGGACGTCGGAGCCCGATCAGCGAGTAGTGCGGCTGGTGAGGCGCACCGACGTGTGCGTCACATCACCGAGTCAGTCACAAATCCTGAGATCAAACGTTCCCGCGGAAACGTCCGCCCGTCTCTTCGGGTTCCCTCTTTCCAGGTCGGGTCATGGAGGAGAGGTGACCGGGATTCCATTGAGCTGAGCTGCCTGGGCCAGGCGTTCGTCGTAGGTGACTAGCCCGTCGAGATCGTCACCGAGGCTGATGGCCGCCGCAAGGTGGATCGCGTCGAGGCTGCGAAGGACCGTCGGATCGAGGCGGCCGGCTGCTTCGAAGGTCGCGGTTGTGACCTCCAGGAGGGTGATCGAGTCGAGCACTGCGCGTGCCTGCACGGCACGGTCCGGGGCGGCGCGGCGAACTGCGCGCAACAACTCCGTCCTCGCGAGATCGCAGGACACCGGGACGCGTTCCGCGGCGGCCAGCCACGCGCGCAAAGCCGGTGTCTCGGCCTCGGCGACGACGAGTTTCACGAGCGCCGAGGTGTCGAGGTAGAAGGCCACGACTAGTACCTCTCGGCCAGCCTCATGGCGACGAGCTCGTCGGACAGACTCGGCCCGCTCACCGGTGCAGGGAGATCGACCATGCTGAGCCGCGGGGCTCGAGCGTGACCCGAGTCCAGCAGCTGCTGAAGTCGTGACGACGGGATCGCAGCCAGCTGGGCCACCGGTCGCCCTCTGTCGGTAATCGTGACAGTCTCCCCCGCCGCCGCACGGGCGACGACGGCGGAAGCATTCTGTTTCAGGGCTCGAATCCCCACCTCGGTCATGTGCTTCATTGTAGTACATCGGGCTCGACTGAGGGGATCGGCACCCGCGCGATCCGCTGAGCTTTCGGGGCTACCAGCGAACGTCAGCGCTCAGCCGCAATCTGGCCTTGAGATCCGACTCGACGTCTTTGATCTGCGCCACCGAAACCTGCAGGCGCGCCGCGCAATCCGCCGTTGAGACCCTGTCCCCCGAGCGCCACGACACCAGGCGCAACAGTGCGGCGGCAGTAACCCGTGGCGGGTACCCGATCGCGGCGGGTGCCAAACCGAGCCGCCACCAGGCGGTCAGGCAGCGAGTCAGCAGCGGCAGCCCCTCGACAGGCAGGACGACGTCGATGAGCCGCGCAGCAACGGCATCCAAAGCAGCGTGCCGCAACGGGAGGCGGTCCAGGACCACCGCCCCGGGCCCGAAGTACGAGCGGTGGAGCAGCGACCCCGGATCGAAGGCCGCGCGCGGAAGGATCTCGTCGATCATCGGCTTCCCCTTCACCAGGCGCCAGGTCAGCGCCGCTGGGAAGTGCGCCTTCTGTTCCCGAGTCCGCACCATGCCCTCAGTAACGAACCGGCTGCCAGGTCCCGGATCCCGGGTCCCGCCGGACACCGACTCCAGCGTGCTCTCGGGCGAAATACCCACGCTGCACTTCAGACCCCGCACGCCGAAAAGGCGCTCGGCGGTGCTGGCCGGCGAGTCCGGGAGGAGCTTCTTGACCAGGAGTGGGTCGCCGTTCGCCGCTGCCTGCCAGAACGCGAGGAACAGTTCGTTACCGATTGCTCGTAGCCGGGAGACACTCGGACGAGTTTCGGCGAGGGCCGGTCGCGCCACGGGCTTAACCGCAGGCACCGGCTTGACCTGCTTGACCTGCTTGACTGCAAGCTTCGGCTTGCCGGGAGAATCGGCCTTGATCGAGTCGACAGCCGAGACAACGGAGGCGGGGCCGGCCTGAGCCTTCGGACCACGCGTCGGTGCTGTCACTGACTTCATGCACGCCTGGCAACCCAGCCCGCTCTTGCCCGCAACGAGCGGTTGGTCGGCGCCGCACGACGGGCAGGGCAACGGACGAAACTGTCCGGCCGGCCATACCCAAAGCAGCCGCTGAGGGTACCGACGCGAGCCCCGCAGAAAGTCCACCGGAAGGACGACCGCAGGCACCAGGATCAGATGCAACCGGTAGGGCGTGAGGTTCACCCGTGCCCGGTGCCTCTCCTGGATCTCGGCCAACCGGCGGGCCCGCTCTGCCTCGGTCGCCTCGGCCCGGGCATCGAGCGCAGCGACCCGCTCCGGGGCGGTGTTGGGACGGCGGCGCTCAATCCCTTCCAGCACTTCACGGTAGTAGGCCCGGGCACGGTCGAGCTCGGCATTGCGCGCGTGCCGACTCTCACCGTCCAGGGTCTCCAACCGGCCCCCTGCCCGGCGCGACAGCAATCCGTTTGCGGCCTCGACGGCCGGCCCGAGATCGAAGGGCACCTGCTGGGTGGGGTCGGGTGCACACGGCAGCGCCGCCTGCAGCGCCTTGCGGTGAGAGTCAGGCAGTTCACGCCGGGTTTCGGCGTCCAACCAGCACTCGAGCCGTTCCTGAAACGCTTCGTCGCCGGCGACGGTGTACTGGATCATCGCCCCGGCCCGGATCACCGGCAGGTAGCTGCGAATCGGGGGCGCAGCCAGGTCGATCCGGCCGTGATCCACCGAGAAGGTGTCGCGGGCCTGCTCGAGCAGATCCTCGGCCGTCGGCAGTTCGAGCTTCGGCCAGACCAGCGCGTGCTGGCCCACGTCGCCGACGCCGAGCACCTGCTCGGCGGAGAGGTCGAGAACCGGGTGACCCGCCGCCAGCAGCAGGGCGCCGTCCTCCCGAGCCACCTCCGGATCACCGGTGACGCTCACCGTCTCCGGCAGCCCCAGCCGCACCTGCAACTCGTCGGGCAGAACGGCCAGGGCGCCACCGTTCACCGGCTCGACCAAGCCACCACGGTGTTCGACGTACGACAGCCAGAACCGTAGCCCGGGATCTGTCTGATCAACGCCGCTCATTCGGCGTCGTCCTGACCGACCAGAGCATCGAGCGACTCCCGCACCTCGCCGTACTGCTTGCGAGCCCGAGCCAGACTGTCGCCGATCTCGCCCAAGCGAAGCTCGAACTGCTGATCGTCGTCGGCTTGAACATAGGCCCCGAAGATCCCGGATTCGAAGTCGAAGTCCTCCTCCACCCGGCCGAGAATCATGTCCAGCTCACCGACCACCAGTTCGAACAGGTTGATCTTCGACTCGAGCACCTCCAGCATCCGCTCCTCGATCGTCCCGACCCCCACGATGTTCGTGACCAGGACGTCGTGCCGCTGGCCGATCCGGTGCAACCGCCCGATCCGTTGTTCGATCTGCATCGGGTTCCAGGGCAGATCCATGTTCACCATCACATGGCAGAACTGCAGGTTCCGGCCCTCCCCCGCGGCCTCCGTGCTGACCAGGACCGGGACGTCACCCTCGAACCGCTGGACGGCGGAGTCCTTGGCCGCCCGGGACAGACCCCCGTGGTAGCGGGCGACCTCGACCCCGGCTGCCTCGAGGGCCGATGCCAATCTTTCCAGCGTCGGGGTGAAGGCGGTGAAGACGATCACCTTCTCCTGACGCTCCAGGTGCCCCTTGACCCGCTCGATCAGCACCTCTTCCTTGCGGGAACGTTGAATCGAGTCGGCCCGGATGGCCAGATCGTCCCAGCCGGCCCGCGCCAGCGCCGGGGCCAGCGCCGCCGGGCTGGAACCGGCCATCCGGGCCAGCGACCGCAGCCCCATCAACCGGGACGGCACAGCGTCGCGCCCCTCGCGGCGGATCCGCTCCGCGACATCCCTGTACAGCAGGCGTTCAGGCTCGGGCAGATGAACCTTGACCGTCTCGGCCAGCCGCTGCGGCAAGATCAGGGCCACTTCGCTGCGCCGGTGACGGACCATCACCTCGCGGGTACGCGCCTGCAACTGCTCGACGTTGCGGACGGCCCCAGCGCCGGCCCCCGCTGCGCCGGAGCCGTGGGTCCGACGAAACTCGGCGGCGGTGCCGAGCAAGCCGGGCGCAACCAGGCTGACCAGCTGGAAAAGATCGTCCAACTTGTTCTCCACCGGTGTCGCCGTGAGCAGCAACAGTTGCCGGCTGCGAAGCTCGCGAGCCAGCCGGCCCGAGGCGCTGCGCGGATTGCGCACCCGATGGGCCTCGTCCACGATCACCACGTCCCAGTCCCGGCCCACCAGAACCGACCGCAACGGGTCGCGCCGCGCAGCAGCGAGCGAGGCGAGAACCACCGGATGATCGCCTCCGGCCCCGATGCCGTTCACGCCACCGGTTTCCACATCGCCGCTCGAACTGCCGGTAACCACGTGCGAAGGAAGGGCGAACTTGCGGTCGAGCTCCTCCTGCCACTGCCCCACCAGCCCGGCCGGCGTCACGATCAGCGCCCGGCGCGCCAGTCCACGAGCGCGCAGCTCCGACAGCACCAGTGCCGCCTCGATGGTCTTGCCCAAACCCACCTCGTCGGCCAAGATCGCCCGCCCACGCATCCGCCGCAAGACCGTCCGGACGGTAGCGAGCTGATGCTCGAAAGGCTCGAAGTGAACCCGACCCAACGACACCAAGGTGTCGAATCCGGGACGACTCCACACGTCCAACGCCTCATCGACGAGACGCGAGGTGGCCGAATCGACCGGTGGCCGCAGGCCCAGGCGTGCCGTCAGCGAAGCGAAGGGAGTCGTCTCGATCTGATCGGCGCCGTCGTCATCATCGACAGCTGACGGTACGTGAGCGGTAGCAGAATCAGCAGACATGGGCGCCCATGCTAGCCGCGCTTCGAGGTCTCCGCTGTGCCTGGTCCCAGCCTGCTTGACGGATCCGTGAGCCGATCCGCACGACCTCCTCATTGTCGTTCGCGACCGCGAGAGAGACCGCGTTGTCGACCTCGGCGGCGATCGTCACCCAAGCCCGCGCCGGCAGGTGGGCAGTGATGTTCTCCTCGGCAGCTCCCATGCCCGAGATGATTGCACCGTCTACCCACAAGCCATCGCGGTTCGAGCGATGCGCAGGACGTCGAGGCCGCCCTGCACGCTGTACTCGACCTCTGACCAGCCTTGGCAGGCGGGCGGCACGGGCCCGACGGGCGCCTCGGACGAAATCCCGACACATGACTGATTCGGTCTCAAATCCTGAGATCGCACGTTCCGCGGAAACGTTCGCCCGGCGTGTTCAAGGTTCCCCCTTTCCAGGTCGGGTCACTAGCGGCAGACCCGGTCTCCACGCAGCGTTGTCGTGGGCTGCGGACCGTGGCTACATGGAGTTCCGGACGCCGCCTGGTACAGCCGCACGAGGTTCAGACCTGCGCAAACGCAGGTCGATGCCCGGTCAGGCTGATGGCCGCCGCAAGGTGGATCGCGTCGAGAGTGCGCAGCACCGTCGGATCGAGGCGGCCGGCTGCTTCGAAGGTCGCGGTGGTGACCTCGAGGAGGGTGATCGAGTCGAGCACGGCGCGTGCTTGCACGGCACGGTCAGGGGCGGCGCGGCGAACTGCGCGCAACGACTCCGGTCCTCGCGAGATCGCAGGACACCGGCCGAGGTGTCGAGGTAGAAGGCCGCGACTAGTACCTCTCGGCCTGCCTCATGGCGACGAGCTCGTCGGACAGGTTCGGCCCCCTCACCGGGGCGGGGAGATCGACCATGCTGCGCCGCGGGGCTGGGCGTGACCCGAGTTCAGCAACTTTCATTGTGATATGTCGGGTTCCAGGAACATCGCCAGCTCCTTGACGGACATCCGCTCACCGGCGCGGGCGGCGCCGGTGGTGAGTACGGGCACGTCCCCTTCGGCGACCCCGCCGCGCAGTGCCCCTGCGGCGCGTGGGGCTGCTGGGACCTCGAGGTGGACGGCCGGGCCCTCGCCCGCCACCTCGGCGAGACCCCGCCGGCGGACCCGCGCCGCTATGCCCACCAGGTCCTCGAGCGTGCGTCGGTCGAGCCGCGGGCCGTGCACGCGATCGCGACCGTCGCCACCGCGCTCGCTGCCGGAATCGCCGGGCTCGCCAACGCCCATGACCCCGAGGTCATCACCCTCGGAGGGCTCGCGGTACCACTACGCGCCGGCGCACGCGACGAGTTCGACGCCGCGTTTCGCCGCGGCCTGATGAGATTTCGCCGGGCCCTGCCCCCACCCGTCCTCGATGCCGCATACGGCGACGACGGCGCCCCGCGCGGCGCCGCCGCCGTCGGCCTGGATCACATCGCCAGCGAGTCTGCCCTCGCCGACTGGGCCGACCTGAGTCCAGGGCTCTGGACCTAGCGTCAGCGCTTCTGGCTGGTCAGAGCGCGGCCGCCTTCTGCGCCTGGCGACGGCGATGGAGGATCGGCTCGGTGTACCCGCTCGGTTGGTGAGCACCCTCGAGCACGAGCTCACGGGCGGCAAGGAAGGCCTGGCCCGTGAATGCCGGCGACATGGGCCGATAGTCCGGATCGCCGGCGTTCTGCTCGTCGACGACGGCCGCCATCCGACGCAACGACTCCTCGACCTGGTCGGTCGAGACGATCCCGTGCTCGAGCCAGTTGGCAACGTGCTGGGACGAGATGCGACACGTCGCCCGATCCTCCATGAGCGGCTCCCCCGACAGGTCGGGCACCTTGGAGCAGCCCACTCCAGCGTCGATCCATCGGACGACATAGCCCAGGAGGCTCTGGAGATTGTTGTCGATCTCTGCCTGCCGCTGCGAGTCGGACCAGTCGTCGGCAGTCCCGACGGGGATGGTCAGGAGGTCCGAGCGTGAGGTCCGCTCTCGCGTGCCCAGCTCTCGCTGGCGCTCGCGCACATCCACCTGGTGGTAGTGGGTCGCGTGGAGCGTTGCAGCCGTAGGGGACGGCACCCAGGCGCAACTGGCGCCCGACTGCGGGTGTTCGACCTTCTTGACCATCATCTGGGACATGCTGTCGGGCGCGGCCCACATCCCCTTGCCGATCTGGGCCCGGCCGCCGAGACCGCAGGCCAGCCCGATGTCGACGTTGGATGCCTCGTAGGCGTTGATCCACGCCTCGCTCCGCATGTCCGCCTTGCGGACCATAGGTCCGGCGTACATCGAGGTGTGGATCTCGTCCCCGGTCCGGTCGAGGAATCCGGTGTTGATGAACGCCACGCGATCTCGGGCAGCATGGACGCAGGCCTTGAGATTCGCCGACGTGCGACGCTCCTCGTCCATGATGCCGATCTTGATCGTCAGCGGCTCCAGACCGAGCCCGTCCTCCACGCGTCCGAAGATCTCGCACGCGAAGGCGACCTCCTCGGGACCGTGCATCTTGGGCTTGACGACATACATGGATCCGGTTCGCGAGTTGCGCAGCGCGGTCGCTCCGCGAATGTCGTGCGCGCCGGCGACTGCCGTCACCAAGGCATCAAGGATTCCCTCTGGCACCTCGTTGCCGTGACGGTCGAGAATCGCATCGGTCGTCATGAGGTGACCGACATGGCGCACAAAAAGAAGCGACCGACCGTGGAGCGTTCGCGTGGATCCGCTCACGTCGAGGCACGTATGATCCGGGTTCAAGGTGCGGGTGAAGCTCGTACCACCCTTGGAGACGGGTGCTGACAGCGTCCCCTTCATCAGCCCGAGCCAATTGCGATATCCGACAACCTTGTCGGCGGCATCGACCGCAGCGACCGAGTCCTCGAGGTCCATGATGGTGCTGGCGGCCGACTCGAGGACGATGTCCTGCACCCCGGCGCGGTCCCCCGACCCGATGGAGCCCGACCGGTCGATGTGGATCTCCACATGCAGGCCGTGATGCCTCAGCACGACCGCGTCCGGCGATTCGGGATTCCCGCGATAGCCGATGAGCTGGTCCGCCTGGGCGAGGCGCTGCACGGATCCGGGCTCACCCTCCATGACGACCATCAAGCCTGCTGGATCCACGGCATACGTGGTCGCCGAGGCGTGCGAACCCTCGACCAGCCCGAAGTGCTCGTCGAGGAAGCTTCGGCCGTACGCGATGACCGCGGATCCTCGTGCCTCGTTGTATCCCGACCCCGGTTCCAGGTCACCCTCGCGAGCGATGACATCGGTGCCGTACAGCGCGTCGTAGAGCGACCCCCATCGCGCATTGGCCGCATTGATGGCGAATCTCGCGTTGAGAACGGGAACGACAAGCTGGGGCGCGGCCAATGTGGAAACCTCGGCGTCGAGTCCGGTGGTGGTCACCGAGAAGTCGGCCGGTTCATCGACGAGATAGCCGATGCCGCGAAGGAAGGCCTCGTACCCCGCCTGATCCCAGGCAGCGTCGCCCGCGGTGCGGTGGTACGCGTCGATCTCGCTCTGCAACTGCTCCCGGCGTTCGAGGAATGCAAGGTTTCGCGGCGCGAGATCGTCGATCACCGACTCTGCCGTCGCCCAGAACGAGTCCGCGTCAATCCCTGATCCGGGGAGCGCCTCCTCGACGATGAACTCGTACAGTTCTCGAGCGACCTCGAGACTTCCCGCGCGCACACGATCTGTCATGACAACCTTTCGCTGGGTCGGACGGCGTCGTCCTCGATGGCGGGCGTCGACCCATGATGGAGCATCTGGAGCACCCGAACCCTCGAGGCACATTCGAACACGACGACCCCGTTCAGCGCGGCGAGCGTCCATCGCGCGCGGAAGGAGTCATCGTCGCTGCCGAACTGAACACGATGGCGCCTACGTGGCGAGAAAGCCGAGAAGCGCACTGTTCACCTCGTCAGGGTGGGTCCAGGCGATGTTGTGCGGTCCACCTTCCACGGTGACGACCTCGAGGTCCTTGATCAGACCAGGTAGCCGCGCCGCGGTTGCGACGTACGGCAGGCTCCGGTCCGCGTCGCCGTGGATCAGCAGTGTGGGAACGTCGATCTTCGGCAGGTCATCGCGGAAGTCGGTGAGCCAGGTGTCGATGCAGGCCCATGCGGCGTAGGCCGAGGCGCCGATGGCGACAGTGAAGCTGTTCTGCCACGCCTGCTCGCTGACGCGGGTACCGCCGAGGTCGTCGAAGACCGCCCCGTCCACACCTTCGGGGTTGTCGCCGGTCTTCAGCAGGAACGGCGGGATCGCCCCCATCAGCACCGCCTTCACGACACGGGTCGAGCCGTAGGTGCTCAGGTAGCGGGTCACCTCGCCGGTGCCCATCGAGAAGCCGACCAGCACGACATCGCTCAGATCGAGGTGATCGAGCAGCGCGTTCAGATCAGCGGCGAAGGTGTCGTAGTCGTAGCCGATGGTCGGCTGGCTGGACTTGCCGAATCCGCGACGGTCGTAGGAGATGGCGCGGTAGCCGGCCTGCAGCAGCGCCAACTCCTGCTTCTCCCACGACGCGCCGTTGAGCGGGTAGCCGTGAATCAGCACGACCGGTTGCCCGGACCCGTGGTCCTCGTAGTGGATCTCGATTGCCGCACTGTTCTCGGTGCCGACGGTGATGCGTGGCATGACGTTTCTCCTGTCTGGATCGGTGGCGAGGCGACGGCGAGCCGACGCCGTCCGATTACCTAGCGTCGGCCGCCGAGCGGCCTGACCGCGCCCGGGCCGGCCCCTGGTCCATGCCGGGGCGACCCGGGTCGTTGGGATGCTCGGTGAGGTGGGTTGTCTCGGTGGTCATCCACCTGTCCATGGGGAGCGATCGGAGCATCGCTGCCAGTTGCTCGCCGTCCTCGGCGCGCCATAGACCCAGCGCGTGCCAGTGGCCCGGCGTGGGTGGCAGCATCCACAGGCGGACGAGGTGTCCCTGCTCAGCAAGTTCGCGCGTCCGATCGGCTTCGCCAGCCTTGATGCGGTCCACCTCCGTTACCTCTGCATCGTCGGGAATCGTCACCGTGAAACCCGTCAGGAACTCCGCAGCACTCGAAATTGCGGACCGCGGCGGGTCGTTCGGATGGATCGCGAGCCCGACCACCTGATCGTTGCGCCAGATTCGCAAGGGCATCGAGGCGAGGACGTCGTCGAGCTCCATCTCGTCGGCGGCGGTGAACAGCCCGATCGTGCGCCATTCGCCCGGCTGGAGCGGAGGTCGCCAGAGGCGTAGCAAGTGGCCCTGCGTGGCGAGCTCGCGAGAGCGGGCGGCCTCGCGGCCACGGATCTCCTGGACCACCTCGTCCGTGGTTCCGTCCGGAACCGTCGTCGTCATCGTGACCAGATACTCCATGGCCAGGCTCCTCCTGCGTTCAGCTGCGTGCCGACGGGGGTCGGCCTCGGGAGTTGATGCTCCCGTTTCGTTGCGCGCCGCGGACCCGGTGAATACCCCGGTCGATGCCTGGTTCGCCCGCCCTGCGCCGCGACCGGTACCCGACGGCGGCGGACCCGGGCACCGACCCGGGCATTCCCCGGGCGCGCCCGGCTACTCCCAGCACCACGGTGGGTAACGAACCCGAAGCAGGCAGTCCCGCCAGCACAACGACCAGTCGAGAGAGCACCATGAACCTTGAAGTCCACGTCATCCCGGTTTCCGACGTCGACCGAGCCAAAGGCTTCTACGAGCGTCTGGGTTGGCGACTCGACGAAGACGTCGCGCCGTTCGACGGGCTCCGGATCGTCCAGTTCACGCCCCCGGGTTCAGGGACCTCGGTGGCGTTCGGCCTGGGCATCATCACAGCCGAGCCAGGTTCGGCCGAGGCGACGCTGACCGTCACGGACATCGAGGCGGCCCACGACGGACTCGTCGGCCGTGGCGTCGAGGTGAGTGACGTGTGGCACGGCCCGCCGTTCCCCGTCGAGGCGCGGCAACCCGGCCTCGACCCTGAGCGCACCAGCTACGGGTCGTTCTGCGCCTTCAACGATCCCGACGGCAATGTGTGGCTGGTCCAAGAGGTCACCACGCGGCTGCCCGGCCGGGTCTAGCGCACGTACGCGGCGGGGGGCCGCACAGGCCCCAGCTGTGGCATCGCCGACGACGCCTTCCCCGCTCGAACCGCCCACCTGACCAACGGAGAGCCCAGAATCATGACACCCCCCAACCAAAAGGTCGCCGTCATCACCGGCGCATCGCAAGGCATCGGCGCTGCGCTCGTGCAGGCCTACCGCAAGCAGGGTTGGGCCGTCGTCGCGAACTCCCGGTCGATCCCGGCATCCGATGACGCCGGCGTCGCGACCGTCACCGGCGATATCGCCGATCCGGCCATCGCCCGCCAGGTGATCGACACCGCCGTACGCGAATTCGGCCGGGTCGACACACTCGTGAACAACGCAGGGGCCTTCATCGCGAAGCTGTTCAACGACTACACGACCGAGGACTACCAGGCCCTGATCGCGGTCAACCTCACCGGCTTTGTCGTGACCACCCAGCTGGCCATCGCGCAGATGCTGCGCCAGAACGAAGGCGGCCATGTTGTGCAGGTGACAACGAGCTTGGTCGACCACGCGAACAGCAACGTGCCCTCGGTACTGGCCTCGCTCACCAAGGGCGGCCTGCAATCGGCGACCAAGTCGTTGGCCATCGAGTTCGCCAAGCAGGGCGTGCGCGTCAACGCCGTCGCGCCCGGCATCATCCAGACGCCGATGCACGCGTCCGAGTCATACGACAGCCTGGCCGCGCTGCACCCGGTGGGTCGGATGGGCACCATCAGCGACATCGTCGACGGTGTGCTCTACCTGGAGAACGCTCCGTTCGTCACCGGCGAGATCCTGCACATCGACGGCGGCCAGAGCGCCGGTCACTGACCGTCGATCTGACCGGGTGCGAAACCGGGCACCGCGTTGCGCAGCTGCCTGCGCGAACTGACGCCCAGCTTGATGAAGACCTTGCCGAGATGCCACTCGACGGTGCGCGGGCTGAGGAACAGTCGGGTACCGATCTCAGCGTTGGACAGGCCGTCACGGGCAAGGCGCGCGATGTGGAACTCCTGAACGGACAGCTCCTGCGGGGACTCGACAGTACTTCTGGGTGCCCTGTCACCCAGGAAGGCGAGTTCCCGCCGGGCTCGTTCGGCGAACGCGACCATCCCCATCGCGGACAGCATCTCGTGAGCGGTGCGCAGGTGTTCCCGCGCGGTGGTGCGCTGGCCTTTGCGTCGCAGCCACTCGCCGTACAGGAGGTGACCCCGTGCCAGCTCCATCCGAAGGCCGGCGCGGTCCAGGTGCTGGATCGACTCGCGGTACGACGCGTCCGCGTCCTGGCCATCCAGCAGAGCCCGCAGCCGGGCTTCGATCCCCAAGGCCCACTCGGTGGAGGTGGCACGAGCGCGACCCGACATCCGTTGCAGCGCGGCCGCCACCAGATCGGTGTCGCCCGTCCGCGAGGCCGCCTCAGCGAGCTCGGAGACGACCATCATCTGGTAGCCGGACACGACATCGCGCTCGAAGACCTCGCGCGCGGCCTGCAGTGCGAGGTCATGCTGCGCGAGACCGTTGTTCAACAGGGCAATGGCGTAGCCTGCAAAGTTCGCAATGCGCCCCTCACCCAATGCCAGCGTCTGGTCTCGGGCCGCGGCGATCAGCCGCGACGCCGCGTCGGTGCCGCGTAACGCAGCAAGGAGCATCGCGGCGTAGCCGACGGGTGGATTGCCGGTCATGTCGGAGACCATTCGGTCTTCCTCGACCAGCGCGGCAGCATCGGTCAACCGCCCGGCCAGCATGTCGTTGACCGCGAGCTCGTTCGTCGCGAATTGCAGCTGGACGAGCGCGCCGGCGTCGCGAGCTCGCTGGACCTGCAGCTCGGCCACCGTGCGTGCTGCGTCGAAGTCCCACAGCTCGGTGGCGACGTATCCAGTGAACGGATTGCCGACGTGGCCGAACTGCCTGCCCACGTCGTCCGCGCGGTAGTCGATGCTCCGCACTTTCGTGAGGGCTCGGGCGAGGGACGGCACAGCCGCGGCGTGGCCATCCACCAGCCGCTCGGCCAGAGCGTCGAGAATCAGGTCGGTGATCCGAGGATCCCCATCGGCCGGGGCAGCCGCTCGCGCCGCCAGCGCAACAACGCTCGCTGCGTCGTCCACCGCGCTGGAGAAGATCGCAGCACCGAGCGCTTCCAGGTATGTCTCCCGCGCCAAGTCGCAATCGAGCGGCTCCAGCTGCCGAGCGGCACCGACCAGCATTCGCACGGCGTCGACAGCTCGGCGCTGATCGAGCGCGATCTGCCCGCGCAGCTGCTTCACCTTGGCGCTTCTCAACTCGTCGGCGGGGCCGGACTCGACCGAGGCCACGAGCGCGAGGGCAGCGTCCAGCGCGCCACCACCGCGTTTGCGGGCGGCTGAGGAGAGCTCGCGTTCAGCTCGCCGAGCAGGTTCGGGCGTCAGTCGCGCCGCTCGTTCGAGAAGCGCTGCGGCAGCCAGCAAGCCACCGCGAGACTGCGCTCGCCCGGCCGACCGCTCGAGCTCGGCGGCGATCTCCTCGTCGGGCGATTGCGTTGCGTGCGCGCGGTGCCACGCGCGCCGGTCGGGGTCGACGTCGGCGTCGGTCGCCTCTGCGAGGGCCCGGTGTACCTCCTGTCGCGCCTCGGTGGATGCGGACCGGTAGGCAGCCGCGCGCACCATCGGATGCCGGAAGCGAACCCGCGCGCCGAACTGGATCAATCCCGCCGCTTGGGCCGCGTCCGCGGCGTTTGGACCCAGCCCCAACACAGCGGCGGCCCGCCACAGAAGCGTTGCGTCGCCGAGCGGTTCCGCAGACGCAGCAACGAGCAGGCGTTGAGTGTCCTCCGGTAGCGACGACAGCCGCCGAAGGAAGCCCTGCTCGATGCGACTGGACAACGGGACCAGGTCCGATTGCTCGAACCCGTCGGCGAGCTCCGCCGTCGTCCATGCACGCGGCAGCTCAAGCAGCGCAAGCGGGTTGCCGCGGGTCTCTGCGACGATCCGGTTGCGGACACGGGAATCCAGGGGGCCCTTGACCACGGAGTCCAGCAGCCGGCCGGCGTCCGTCTCGTCCAGACCGCTGATCGTGAGCTCGGGCAGGCCGGCGAAGTCGGGCACGCCGGTGAAGTCGCGTGCATCGCTGGGTTCCCGCATCGCCACGACAAGCACGATCCGCTCGGCCAACAGTCGCCGGGCAACGAACGCGACCGTCTTGGCTGAGACGTCGTCGAGCCACTGTGCGTCGTCGATGAGGCAGATCAGCGGTTGCTGCTCGGCCCGGTCCGCCAGCAGGTCCAGCACCGCGAGCCCGACCAGGAATCGGTCCGGTGGTTCACCATCGGTCAGTCCGAAGGCGGTGCTGAGCGCCTTGCGTTGCGGAGTGGGCAGCCGGTCGAGCCGATCCAGGAATGGAGCGCAGAACTGATGCAGTCCGGCGTAGGCGAACTCCATCTCGGCCTCGACGCCCGCCAATCGGGCGACACGGCAACCGGCCGCGCTCGTTTCCAGGTAGTCGAGCAAGGCGGTCTTGCCGATGCCTGCTTCACCTCGCACGACGAGCACCTGGCTGTGTCCCGCCCGTGCGCCCGCGATCAGATCGTCGAGGATCCCGCACTCGCTGCGCCTGCCGGGCAGCGCCGTGGCGCCATCAGGACGGCGCCGCACGCGCCCACTCCGGAGAAAGCTGCAGGGCGCACCACGAACCGGCGTGGCACGGAATCTGAGCACCTGCGCAAGTTACGCGTCGAATGTCTCTCGTCACGACATGCCTCCAATGCGCGGTGCGGATCGATAGCGGCTAGGAAGCCGGATCGCAGGGGCGAGCGCCACCGCAGTGATGCCGAACCTCTTCATGATAACGGAACGGCCGAGGTGCTGGGGATCACGGTCGGTTCGGCCTTTAGCGGCACTGTGCGAACAAAATAGTGCTCGATAGCCGCGATACCATCGCGCCCGTCAGGTATTTCTCGGCTTTGAAAAAGGCTTCCGATGGCTCGCTACCGCCCGTTCGCTCAGGTCGACGTGTTTTCCCCGCTGCCCTACCGGGGCAATCCGGTCGCGGTGATCCTCGACGGAGAGGGCCTGGACGACGCCGCGATGCAGGAAGTGGCGCAGTGGACGAACCTCTCGGAGACGACGTTCGTGCTCCCGCCGACCCGTGCGGAGGCCGATTACCGAGTGCGCATCTTCGCGCCCGGCGGTGAGCTGCCGTTCGCTGGGCACCCGACACGCGGCACAGCGCACGCCTGGATCGAGAACGGCGGGCGTCCGCACGGTGGATCGCTGATCGTGCAGGAGTGCGCCGCTGGGCTGATCGAGGTACGCCGCGACAAGGACATCCTGTCGTTCGCTGCACCGGCCACGCGCCGCGACGGGGACCTCGAGGCAGAATTCCTGAGCCAGGTCGTGGAAGCGTTCGGCATCGGCCCTGACCAGGTGCTCGATCACCAGTGGGTCGACAACGGTCCGGGCTGGGCCGTGCTCCGACTGGCCACCGCGCAACAGGTGCTCGACCTAACCCCGGACTTTTCGAAGATCCCGGAGGCGATGGTGGGTGCGATCGGCGCGTACCCGGAAGGCTCGGAGCACGCTTTCGAGATGCGCACCTTCGCCCCTGGCCTGGGCATTGCCGAAGACCCCGTATGCGGTTCGATGAACGCCGCGGTGGGTCAGTGGTTGACCCGAACCGGCCAGGTCGCCGGCAGCTACCGGGTCTCGCAGGGTGCCAAGCTCGGCCGCGCAGGGGACATCACGATCACGGTCGACGACGACGGCACCGTGTGGGTCAGCGGAGCGACCACGACCCTGTTCCAAGGCACGGCGCTGGTCTGAGCGTGGCAGCCGCGGGTGGGCGGTGAAGGGACACCGTCGGGGCCGTTTTCGGTCAGGGGCGCATTCGGTTGGCGCCGCGCGGCTGCGGAGTGCGGGCGTGACGCGCGCACGGGAGCCGGGCGCCGAAAAGCCCGCGCAGCCGGTGGCCGTGCGGGCCTGTCGGTTCGTCCGTGGAGCTGCCCGCTATGGGGTGTCGCCGCCGCCGGTGTCTCCGCCGCCGGTGTCGCCACCGCCGGTGTCGCCGCCGCCCGTGTCGCCCTGGTCGCCGCCGTCGTCGTCGGCGCAGGTGCTCGGGGTGCCGCCGTCGTGGCACTCGTCTGCGCCGGAACCGCCGTCGACCACATCGTCGTCACCGGATCCGCCGTCGACGACGTCGTTGCCGTCCCCACCATTCACGTGGTCGACCCCATCGCCGCCGGCAAGGTGGTCGTCGCCGCTGTCACCGTTGATGGTATCCGTGCCGCCCTGACCTGCTTCGGTGTCGTTGCCGACGCCGCCGGAGAGGACATCCGCGCCGTCGCCGCCGGTCTCGGTGTCATTGCCGCCCCCACCTGAGATGACGTCGTCGCCCACGCCCCCGGACAGGTTGTCCGCGCCGTCGCCGCCGGAGAGGTGGTCGTCGCCGCCGTCACCGTTGACGGTGTCCGTGCCGCCCTGACCTGCTTCGGTGTCGTTGCCGACGCCGCCGGACAGGACATCCGCGCCGTCGCCGCCGGTCTCGGTGTCATTGCCGCCCCCGCCTGAGATGACGTCGTTGCCCAAGCCGCCCAGGAGAGTGTCGTTGCCGTCCTGACCAGCCACATGGTCGGCGCCGCCGCCGGTGCTGATGAGGTCGGCGCCGGCGCCGCCGAAGACGGTGTCGTTGCCGCCGCCGGTGCAGATGAGGTCGTTGCCGCCACCTCCGTACACGGTGTCGCCGCCGCCGAAGGTGACGATCACGTCGGCGTGGGACGAGCCGTGGATGACGTCGTGGTGGGACGTGCCCACGATCGTCGCGGTGTGGCCGAAGCAGGTGGGAGCCGTCGTCCCTGCCATCGCCGCCAGTGGCTGGCCGAACACGAAGAACGCGATGGACGCCGTTCCGAGGGCAATGACGGTTCTGAGTTTCATGTAGGACTCCAGGAGGTGAGCTCCGTCGGGGCGTTCGCCGGCGGGTGGCCGGCGCTCAGTCACGGTCATCATTGGGATGCGGGCGCGCGACCGGTAGACCCATGCGGTTGCATTCACCAAAATGGGTCATGCAACCACCTGGACGGCCCAGCGCAATAGGGACGATGTCCCCGCGCCCCTCTGAAAGCCGACGTCGGGTCGCGGTGAGCCCGCTGTCATCCGACCGACCTCGGGACTCGCGGTCTCTGCACCTGACCGGTCATCCAGCTGACTGCTCAAACGGCGGCCGGGAGACCTGGTGAGGGGAGTTTCCGGCCCACCCACGCCTTGACGCCTCTTGTGCGCCGCTCGCCGTAAACGCGGCGGCGCCGCGCAACCGCGCGGGCGTTGGTCGACCCCGGTCGTGCGTGAGCGACATCGCGTCTTGCTTGTGGCGGGTAGCGCTGAGTTAGCCGAAGTCGCGCGCCTCGATGTAGGCCCCGGTGCTCGCGTCAATCACCCACTGCACCGTGGAGATTGTGTGGACTGGCGTGTGGTTCATTGGAACTGAATGCCCAATGGGAACACCGATGATTTGGACCACCCAGACGAGTCGGTCGACGACTATTTCCCCAACATCGGTAACTCCGGTGCTGTTCGTGACGTAGACGAGAGATGCGATTGCTGATCCACTGTGCGCCTTCAGAAATCCGCCGTAAACCTCTGCCTCGGCGGCGGACAGTGCTTTGTCCGCTGAGATGATTGAGGGCGGAGGAGTTGACGGTCCTGCCGAAACAGTCCATTCGGAGTCTGATAGTAGGGCAGACGCGTCAGCGGTATGGAAGGTCCCTGAGTGCACGGTCCCGACGTCGCCGGATTGGGTTGGCAAGGAGCGAGAAGCGCAGCCGGTCAATGCTGCGGAAACTCCAAGGACGGCGATGGCACGGAAGACTTCGGACCGGCGTAGCTTCACGACTTCCGCCCCTTCCAGAGACAACGAACCCGCGAGCGCGCCGGCGTCGACGACGCCCAGGTGTCGTCGACACCATCCAACTCCGACACGTGGTCGTAGAGCTGAAGATCGGCAAAGTTCACCCCGCAGCACGCCGGGCAGCTCGGCTTCTTCGTGCCGGGGCAGCTCCGCACTCACCTGCGTACGAGGTGTGCCTTCCGGGTCAGGGTGCTGTTCGTGTCGGTCTCCCGGAACGCGTCGATCGCGAGGGAGGCGAAGCGTCGCGCTGCGGCTTCCCGTGTGACAGGCGGGGTCGATGACAGCCCCCGCCCGGCCATCAGGACCAGCACGAGGTCGTCAATGACGAAGTCGCGCCGTAGTCCACCACTGCGCTGCGCGCGGCCGGCGAGCTCCGCGAGCAGGCGCAGGAGCGCCGTGCGATGCAGGGAAAACGTTGCTACCTCTGGGTTGGCGGACATGAAC
The DNA here is from genome assembly GCF_036565025.1 of Pengzhenrongella sp. Classification (NCBI taxonomy): domain Bacteria; kingdom Bacillati; phylum Actinomycetota; class Actinomycetes; order Micrococcales; genus Pengzhenrongella; species Pengzhenrongella sp. Next base: position 32,197 of record NZ_DATCNW010000177.1, on the reverse strand, counting down.
GCGTCCACGAAGCCCCGGTTGCGGACGTTCAGCACGCTGAGGTCTTCGACCACCGCGCAGAACCCTCTCCATGGGTCAGGGTCCGCACAGCCGTTCTCGACGATCCGGCGACAGGATTTCAGTTCGTCCGCGAACGCCTCGTCGACCAAGGTCTGCTTCGTCGGAAACCGGCGGTACAGGGTTGCGGGTCCCACCTCGGCACGGCGAGCGATCACGCGCATCGGGACGTCGAGGCCGCGCTCGGAGAAGAGGGTCCGCGCGGCTTCGAGGATCCGGTCACGGTTGCTCTGCGCGTCGGCGCGCAGGAGGTGAGGCAATCGCTCGGCCATAGCTCTCAGATCCGGTAAGTGGACGGGGGCGTCCGTTAGTTTCCGGAGAGTACCGCAGGTTGCGACGACGAGATGGAGACAATGGTGCGAGCAGTGGCGATCCAGCACTTTGGGGACCCGACCGGGATGGCAGTGATCGAGGTCCGCGAGCCGCGACCGGCGGCCGGCCAGGTGGTGATCACGACCGAGGCGATCGGGGTCGGCGGCGTCGACGCGGTGATCCGCCGCGGGACTCTCGCCGGCTACGTGTTCACCGAGGGACTGATCCCTGGCAGCGAGGTTGCCGGCACGGTGACAGCGGTCGGGGCCGACGTCGATCACTCGTGGATCGGGCGGCGCGTGTGGGCGTTCACCGGCACGGGCGGCGGCTACGTCGAACAAGCGGTGGCACCGATAGGCGACGTCGTACCGCTTCCCGATGGGCTGTCGTCGATCAATGCGGTGACGCTCGGGAGCGCGGCCCCCGTCGCGCACTTCGCACTCGCCCACGCTCGCTTTGCCTCCGGAGAGTCCGTACTCGTTCGCGGTGCGGCGGGCAGTATCGGTATCGCAGCAGTGGAGCTTGCCGTGCGCGGCGGAGCGAACGTCGCCGCCGTCACCACATCGTCACCGGAGCGCGGTCTACGACTCCGCGAGCTCGGTGCGACGCACGTGCTCGACCGCGCCGGAGAGGGCGACCCGAAAGCACCTACCGCTTTTGACGTGCGGTCCGAGCCGAGCAGTTCGAGGCGGCCGCGCGCGGACAGCTGCACCCCGTGGTGCACGATGTCCTGCCACTTGAGCAGGCTGCCGAGGCCCACCGCCAGATGGATTCCGGTGTGGTGTTCGGCCGAATCGTCCTCATTCCCGAGCCCCACTGAGTGTCCGACCTGCTGGACCAGGTCGAAGCCGCCGCGCGCGAGTTGGGCGGCGAGGATGCCCCGATCACGGCACGGACAGGTTCGACGTCGGACCTATCGCGACAGCAGCGACATGGCCGCGTCGGCAATGGATCCGGTATCGATGCCGTGGATGACGTAAGCCTCGTTCAGATCCGAAGACTGTCCGAACTCGGTGACGCCAAGGCATCGGATACGGTCGCCGCGGGCGCCGGCCAAGAACGACAGGGTGTGCGGATGGCCGTCGATGACGGTCACCAGAGGAGTCGAGTGCTGTGCTGGAAAGAGCATGTCGAGGATGTCGCTGCCCACTCCGGGTGTACGTGCCCCGCGTTGCTGGAACGAGCGGAAGACGAGGTCTGGGCTGGTCAGGCAGACAACGCCGGCCAGGATTCCCTGATCCGCCAGAACCTCGGCGGCGTTCAGTACTTCGGGCATGATCGCGCCCATTCCGACCAGCGTGACCTGTTCGGTCGACGGGTCGAGCTCGGTGATGCGGTAGCCGCCTGCCACCGATTGCTTGCGTCGCCTCTCGAGCAGGTGCGGATTCTCCGGCACCCGGGCCAGCGCTGGGTCGATCGGACGGGTGGAGAGCCGGAAGTAGGAAGACGTGCCGCCTGGCACCCCGACGCGGCCCATCGCATGCAGGAACGTCCATTCCAGGTCTTGGGCGAAGGCTGGCTCCCACGCGATGCACCTCGGCTGCTCAAGACCGATCGAGGGGCTGGTGATCGACTGGTGTGCGCCACCTTCGGGGGCCAGCGTGACGCCGGACGGGGTCCCGACCAGGATCGACTGCCCGCCTGCATAGATCCCGTTGGACCACGGCTCGAGGGCCCGGGAGACGAACGGGTCGTACAGCGTCGCGATCGGGATGAGGCGCTCCCCCCATCGGCTCCAGGTAGCTCCGAGCTCGCTGAGCAGGCCAACGAGGTTGACCTCGGCAATGCCGAGCTCGATGTGCTGACCGTTCGCCACCTCCGACCAGCGCAGCACACGTTCGTTGTCGTCGACGAACCAGTCGCGGCGCTGATTCATCGACCAGATGCCGGTCTTGTTGATCCAGCCACCCAGATTGGTCGACGACGCGACATCTGGGCTGCACGTGACCACCCGCGCTGAAGCAGCCGACGCGTCGCGGGTGAAGTCTGCCAGCAGCCGACCGAGCGCAGCCTGTGTCGATGCCGGCTTGCGATGGGTGTGGCCGAGGCTCGTCGGAATCGCAATGGCCGTACTCTGCGCCACCGACGTCCGCTGGAGTGCAGCGCCGCGCCGCGCGCACAGGTCGGCAGCGGCGGTGCCGGGGGCGATGGGACGCCAGGGGTCGTCGATGTCGGTGCCGCAGACCTGAGCCAGGGCCGCCATCTGAGGCCCGGTGAGCAACGCGGAGTGGTTGTTTGGATGTCCTTCGGTGGGCAGCCCTCGACCTTTCACCGTGTAGGCGAAAACGACGGTGGGCCGGTGGTTGTCGACCTCGGAATATGTATCGAGAAGCAGGCCCAGGTCATGGCCGCCCAGATCGCGCACGGCGTCCGCGAGCACCTGCGTCGGGAGGCTTCCGAGGAGCTCATGGAGTCCATCGCTGCCGGTGTCGCCGGCGATCCTTGCGGCGAGCTCCGACGCGTCGACGCGGAGCAGGCGTTGGTACTCCTCGTTCGGCATGTCCTCAAGACGTCGCTGAAACTCCGCGCCTCCCGGCCGGGTGAAAATCTCGCTGATCAGCCGCCCCCACTTGAGGGTGACGACCTGCCAACCCGCCGCAGCGAACATGCCTTGAAGCCGCTGGACCTGGATGTCAGGCACCACACGATCGAGGGACTGGCGGTTCAGGTCGACCACCCACAGGAGTTCTCCCAGCCGCGCCACCGCTGGATCTGCCACCGCCTCCCAGATCGCGCCCTCATCGAGCTCAGCGTCCCCGAGCAGGCTGATGAACCGCCCCGCGACGGGGACGTCGGCAAACTGCGAGCGCAGGTAGCGGTGTGACATCGCCGCCCACAGCGCCGCGGTAGCGCCGATCCCGACCGAGCCGGTCGAGAAGTCCACCGTGTCGGGATCCTTGAGTCGGCTGGGGTAGCTCTGCAGTCCGCCCTTGGCACGCAACGTCGGGAGGTACGCCGCGTCCAGGTCTCCGAGCAGATAGTTGATGGCGTGCAGGACGGGAGAGGCGTGCGGCTTGACCGAGACTCGATCGAGACTGGTCAGCTCGTGAAACCACAGAGCAACCATGATGTCGACCATTGAGGCTGACGACGACTGGTGGCCGCCCACCTTGACCCCGGTGTCGTTCGGACGGCCACGATTGGCGGCATCGACGATCGCCGCGGATAGCCACAAGACGCGCTGCGAGATCTCGCGAAGGGTTTCGGTGTCCTCGGACGAGAGCCGTGGATCGGTGCTGTTGATCGGGGTCATTGGGCTCCTCAGGCGGCACGGGTCGGCACGGATCCGCGGCGACACCGGCCCGGATCGGGCTCGAGGTGCTGACACGACACGAGGGGATCACCCACCGGAACAGTGACATTCTGAGATGCAGTTCCAGAAGACCAGAGCAACTAACGTAAGCAGAACGCAGCGATTGAGCCTAGAGTCAGTGCCCCGCGGCGCATGATTCATGCCGTGCGCCAGCGAAAGGTGCGCCACTGCCATGACTGTCGACGCCGTCGATCGACAGATACTCGCCATCCTCCGCCGCAACGGCCGAGCATCGGTGAGCGAGATAGCTCGTGCCGTCAGCCTGTCCCCGGCACCGGTCTCGCGGCGGATCGACCGCCTCGAGAAGACCGGCGTCATCCGCGGATACGCGGCACTTATCGACGATCACGATTCGGGCACGCTCGAAGCCTTTACAGAGATCCGCCTCGCCGGCGGCACCGAGACCGGCGAACTTGGCGACATCGTCAAGGACATCCCCGAGGTGCGGGAGTTCTTCACCATCGCCGGAGACCCGGATGCGCTGGTTCACCTCCGTGTCGACGACGTCGACCACCTTCAGCGCGTCGTCAACGCCCTGCGGCGCACCGGGAAACTCACCGGCACCAAGACCCTCATCGTCATGCACACCTGGCAGCGAGACCCGGACCGCTGACGGGGCTCCGCCCCAGCCCGACGAGTCGTGGGGGTCGTTCTAGGCCGAGATCCCCTCCAGGAAGATCCGAATCTGCGCCTGCGCGACGTCGTCCCAGTCCGCGATGGCGCTGAGCGATTGCGCCATGAGAGCCCCGAAGACGATGACGTCTTGGGGCGTGATACCGGGTCGGATCGTGCGGTCGTGCACCCCCTTGCTCAGTAGGTCGGCCACCGTCTGCTCAATGCGGATCGCGAGGACGGTCGACTCGGCGCCCGCGGTTGCCGGGGAGCCGTGCCAGGGCAGGAAGAGCTGCGAGCGGGTCTCGACGGTGCGTTTGAGGAACAGCTCGACCGACTCCCGTCCGGTGACTTCTCGATGCGCTACCGAGCCGAGGGTCTCCAGGACGATGCCGTAGGCGCGCGCCTGCAGTGCGTCGAACAGCGACTCCCTGTTGGGGAAGCGCCGGTACAGGGTCCCCACCCCGACGCCGGCGTCGGCGGCGATGCGGGCCAGTGGCACCTGCTGCCCGTCTCGCTCGATCGCGATGATTGCTGCGGCGAGGAGGCGTTCCCGGTTCTCCTCGGCGTCGCTGCGCAGGGTCTGCTTCGTGGTGACTGTCATCTGAGATCGCTCCATTTCGGATTTGCACCCTGCTGCCGAGCGGTGCGGATCATCGCGGTCGGGTCGATCGTCGAGCGGATCGACGCGATCCGATGGAAGGCGCCGGAGGTCAGTGCGGTCCCGGTTGCGCGCTGCCCCTCGCTGAAGGGCGGGGCGGGCGGCCGGTTTCTGCCGGGCCGGCCACGGTCCACAGGTGGTGCAGGGACGCGTTTAGTCTCTCCCGCTGGGCGGGTTCGCCGGCGGCGCCGACTGCGTGCAGGAGGAACGGGCCAGGTGTACTTGTCATGGCCCCGGGCAGCGCCGGATCGGAGTTCTCGACATGCCGAATTTCTACCATCAGCAGCTCGGAGCCGTCGTCGAGAGCGGCCCGCAGGATGTCGGGGGCGAGGCGGGCCGCGTCGGGACCGAGCCAGCGCCCGCCGCCGAGCGCGGCGGTCCCGGGCGGTGGATCCAGGTGGATCATCGCCAGCCGATCGGCGTCGGAGGGGCCCCAGGTGGTGACGGCCGGCGGCGGAGCCGATTCGAGGGAGGTCATCAGCGCCGCCGCCTCCTCCTCTCCGCGGGTGGAGGCAAGGGCGAGGTGCACCACCCACCTGCCCTGGAGCTCCGGCGGGAAGAGCGGGATCGGGGGTGCGTGCAGCACCGAGATTGTCGAGCTCAGCGCCGGCCCGACGTCGGGCAAGGCCCGCGCCCAGGCTGTGACGACGGCGTCGATTTGCTCGGCGTCCCAGAGCAGGTACCCCGACCAGAGCGCCGAGACGGGTACGAGGTCGAACTCCAGACCCGTCGCGATCCCGACGCCGTCGCCGCCGCGGAACGCCCACAGTGCGTCGCGATCTGACTCGTCGTCGGCGTCGTCGGCGGCGCGACGCTGATTGCCCGCGGAGTCGACGAAGTCCACCGCCGTCAGGTGGCCGGACGCCAACCCGTGCGGGCGAACGAGCCAGCCGACACCCCCGCCGAACGTGTACCCCGCGGCGCCCACGCTCGACGACGTGCCGCCTCGGCCGAGCAGCCCGTGCTCCGCGGCTGCCGAGTTGATCGCGGACCAGACCGCTCCCGCACCGACCCGGGCGGTGCGCGCGACAGGATCGATGGCGACGTCCGAGAGCGCAGACAAGTCGACAAGGAGTGTCCCGGGCCCGATGTCTCCCGCGGCGCCGTGCCCTGTGGCCTGCGGAGCGACCTGCCAGCCGCGCTCTCGCGCGACGCGGACCGCGTCGGCCACGTCCTGCGCCGAACGCGCAACGACCACCGCCGACGGCTCCTGCCGCGCACTCGGGTTGTGCGGGGTGCTCGAGCGCAGGTACTGCTCCGAACCGGGTAGGTGCAACTCCGTCATGTCCTGCTCCCTCTGGCCAGATCGGCGAATCAGCTGTACCTTGAGTCTAAGCGGACGAAATCGTCCGCTTATACACTCGAGAGGTTACAGATCATGTTCATCGGAATCCTCGGTACCGGCCAGGTCGCGCAGACCCTTGCGCGTGCGCTGTCGGACGCCGGCCACCAGATCAGCCTAGGATCGCGCGATCCGCAGTCCAAGACCTTCGAGTTCCCCGTGCTCCCGCTCGCGGAGGCGGTCGCGACGGCCGACGTCGTCATCAACGCCACCCTCGGCTCGGGCTCGCTCGAGACCCTGACGAGCATCGGCGCCGACGCGTTCGCCGGCAAGATCGTGCTGGATGTCGCGAACGCCAACACCCCCGCGTTCGACCTGCTCTACCCGAACTCCAGCCTGGGCGAGCAACTGCAGGCCGCCCTGCCCGGCGCGAAGATCGTCAAGACGATGAACACGGCCTCGATGGCCGTGATCACCGATCCCTCGGCTCTCGGGCCCAGCAGCGTCTTCGTCTCGGGCGAGGACGCCGGCGCGAAGGCGATAGCCACCTCGATCCTGACCGACCTGGGGTGGCCGGCAGACTCCGTCGTCGACCTCGGCGACATCCGCTCGGCCCGCGGCGTGGAGCACTACTTCCTGTTGTTCGCGGCGCTCATGCAGGCCAAGCGGTCACCCATGTTCAACATCCAGGTGACCCAGTAGCCATGAGCGTGTTCGACGACGTGGTGAGCAAGGAGTTCCGCCTGAACAATGGGCGGGTCGGCTCGGCCGGCTTCGGGTCCAGCCTCGTGCTGATCCACAGCACCGACGCGCGGACCGGTGAGAGCCGCGTGAGCCCCGCCATGTCGATCGAGGACGACGGCGGCTGGCTGGTGATCGCCTCGGCCGCGGGGGCACCGAAGAACCCGGGCTGGTACTTCAACCTTTCCCAGCACCGGCGCCTGCCGATCTTCCGGTTCGAACACCGCGAGGCTTCCCCCGCTCTGTGACACCACGCCCGGCCCGAGTCCCCCCGTTTCACACGTTCCCTCATCGCGCCCCGAAACACCTACAAGGAGCCATGATGACCACCGCTTTCGATCCCATCACCATCGGCGAGCACGTCCTCGCCAACCGCATCGTGATGTCGCCGATGACGCGCAGCTGCGCGTACGGCCCGGACGCCTCCCGACCGAGCTGATGGCGACCTACTACGCCCAGCGGGCGTCGGCCGGCCTGATCATCACCGAGGGCATCCTGTCCCTCGTCCACGACCTCAACAGGCGATCGCGGTGGCTTCGTGGGGATCCGCGAAGTTGCTCGGCCACGCCGCCGACCTGCATCGCGAGCGAAACGCCGTTGGCGACCTTGGCCAGTGGCGCGCCGGTGCCGGTGCGGGTGTCGACGATGCGCTAATCGGGCAGCGGGACGAAGCCGCCCGGCTCCGGCGTGCCGGTCCCGGACGCCTTGGTCTTAACAGGGAGACCTCACGGCGGGCTCGCTCTCGAAGCCAGGGCAGGCGGCAGCCGCTCCCGCACCGAACGAAAGTGCCCCTTCAGCAAGGCGCGGATGGATTAGAACACGTGAACCAGAGAAGACCTAAGGAGCCTCGGCCCTATCGGCCAGAGATTACCAACATGTCAGGACTAACAGGGCTGAACCGGATAATTTCGGACACAGCAACGCCCCCGCGAGTCGACCCCTCAATTCCAACCATGGATCCGCCGTGAGGTTAGATGAGGACCTTGTCCCGGCTTCTGCCGAAACGAAAGTTCCTCACATGACACGCAGAACCGGCGTCGCGCAGCACGCCGCACGGCCGGCCCGGTTCGGCCGGGACGACGCGATCGCGGTGGCCGTCGCCGTGATCGCTTCCCTCGTGGGATGGCTCCGGCTCAGCGATGTGACGCGGGCGACCGTGTGGGCCGAGGACGGCCAGGTCTTCCTCAAAGGCGCCTTCTACGCCCCGCCCTTCGACACCCTCCTCCGCCCGTACGACGGGTACCTGCACCTCGTCCCGCGGTTCATCGTCGAGCTCGTGACCATGGTGGTGCCGCCCGGCGGGTACGCGCTCGCGCTGACCGCGATCTCGTGCGCCGTCGCCGGGGGTGTCGCCGCGCTCGTCTACGTGTGCTCGAGCGCGGTCACCGACTCCGTGGCGCTGCGCCTCGCCTTCGCGTCGGTGACCGTCCTGGTCCCGTCCCTGCCCCACGAGGTGCTGGGCAACGTAGCGAACCTGCACTGGTTCTTCCTGTGGCTGACGCCGTGGTTGCTGATCTACCGGCCGCGCAGCCGGGCGGGTTCGTACCTGCTCGCCGCGGTCGCGCTGGTGGGCGCCCTGACCGAGATTGAGATGCTCTTCTTTGTCCCGCTGATGGGCTGGCGTGTGCGTGACCGGCGCGGGTGGCCGGTGCGGATCGCGCTGCTCGCCGGGCTCGCCGCCCAGGCCGTCGCCCTGCACGTCTCGACGCGCTCGCCAGCCGCCGGGGGCGCGCTGAGTGTCGACAGCGCCGTCAAGGGCTACCTCGTCAATGCTGTCATGACCCTCTGGGTCGGCTCGGGGTCGGCGATCAGCTCCGTGATCGCGTCGTTCGGCTGGGGCCTTCCGCTGCTCGTGGCGCTGCTCTCCCTCGCGGTCCTCGTCGTCGTGCTGATCCGGGGCACCGGCGCGCAGCGGATCGCCGCGGTCGCCTTCGCCGCCGGGTCTCTCATCATCTGGACCGTGGCCTACGAGGTGAACCGCCCGCCGCTCGGGAGCGTCGACGCCGCAGCCCCCGGGGTGATCGAGTTCACCATCCTGCGCTACGCGCCGGTGCCGTCGATGCTCCTGCTCGCCGGCCTGCTGCTGGGGTTGACCACGGTCGCATGGCGCCGCCGGCTGCCGCGCGTGATCGTCGCGGTGCTCGCGGTCCCGCTCGTGGTCGTGATGATCCTCAACCTGGCGCCGGGCGAGACGGTCCGCTCGGGCGGACCTGTGTGGGCCCGGGAGATCGCCACGGGACGCACCGCGTGCCTGGCGGACCCCGGCCTCGGCAATGAGATCCTCGCCATTGCGCCAGGTAAGCCTTGGGGGGCCGTGATTCCCTGCGACCTGCTGTCCCCCTCGACCACTCATCCATGACCAATGGAATTGCTGACATGAACCCCGACACCCTCGTCATCTAGTCGAGATGGACGCGGACGGTTCGCACCCCGCGAGCGCCCTGCCTGCCCTCCTCGCCGCGCGCGGCTAGAAGGTGAACCAAGCCCACGATTCGCACTACTCGGGGATATGCGCCCCACTGACTCAGGGTTGAGGTCTGGGGGTCCTGGCTGGTCCGGGCGGGGGACACACAGCGCCACGTCGACCGGGACGTAACCGGGCACCCTGGTCTTGACGTCGCATTGTGGCTGCACAGGACCGATGCACAGGCCCTCCACGACTCGCTCGATGCCGCGTGGTCCCCGATCCGACCGCACGTTCGGGCGGACATGCGTTTTCGCCGACCTTGACGGCCACGCCATCACGATCCACGACAGGTCATGAGTTGTCTCACGAGTCGGAAGATCGGGAACACGATCCGACGTTGAAGGGGGATGACGACGGCGGCTAGCTCGCCCGGCGCGGGGGCGCGTCGGCCTCTGACGGCGAGCTCGCGGTCGGGGCCATCTGCGGTGGCGCGATGACCTGCTCGACGGAATGGACGGGTCGGTTCGGGGCGACCGCAGGCCGGTAGACGACCAGCGAGTGGTACGCGAACCGGGCGACGAACGCCAAGCCGAGGGTGACAGCAGTGACGGGCACAGGGTGCCATCCCAACCCTGACACCAGCCCTGCGACGATCGATAGCCGCACGAGCGTCTCGCTGTTGTTGAAGGCGAAGGACCGCGCGAACCGGTTCCGACGTGACACAGCACTACCGGTGAGGTCGCGGAAGACGAACCGCTCCCCGAGGGCGAAGTTCAGCCCGATCGTCAGCTCCGCAGCCAGGGCCGATGCGAGCAGGTAGTGCAGGCCGGCCTGGACACCCAGGGCGACAAGGGCGACGTTCAGCAGGGCACCCAGAGCCCCGATAAGCGCGAACCCGGACATGCGCCCGAACCGCAGCCGGACCAACTGCACCAGAAAGTCCACGCCCTGGCGCAGGTTCGCCTTGGACTGCCCCGCGAGCCGGGCACCGAAGATGAACGGCTCCTCCTCGATGTGCAGGCCTCGACGCTGCCGGGCGATGATCTCCAGCAGGATCTTGAACCCCGAGGGCATCAGCCCGTCCAGGTCGACGGTGGAGCGGCGCACGACGAAGAACCCGGTCATCGGGTCCGTGCACGTTCGCAGCTTGGAGGGGAACATCGCCCGGGTCACCGCGGTCGACCCAGAGGACACCAGGCGTCGGAACCGGTTGGACAGACCGGCGGCGTCTCCGGCACCGGTGTACCGGGAGGCCACCACCAGATCCGCCCCGGACTCTTGGGCGGTACGCACCAGGACCGGAACCATCGAGGGTGGGTGCTGCAGGTCGCCGTCCATGACGACCACCAGGTCCGTCACGGCTGCGCGCAGGCCTTCGAGGACTGCACCGCCCAGTCCGCCGGTGGGGCGCTCGCGGTGCAGGCAGCGCACGCTTAGCGGGCTCATGGTGGCCACGCGCGCAACGGCGGCGGGGGTGCCGTCGGTCGAGTCGTCGACGAACAGCACCTCCACCTCACCGTCGGGGAACGCTTGCGCCAAGCCGGCCACGAGGGCGGGGACGTTGCCTTCCTCGTTGAACGTGGGGACGACGATTGTGGCTGCCGGGGACACCGGCGGCCGCGGGTCACGCTCGAGCATCAGGTTCTCCAGTCAGTCGACGGACGTCAGCGGCCGGGCCAGGGGCGCCCAGATGAGCCAGTCGCCGACGACCTCACCGCGCAGCATCCGGGGGACCTTGGCGACCGGGTTGTAGAAGTGCCCGTTGTTCTGGTCGTCGCCCAGGTGCTGCAGTACCCCGGCGGGGGTTCCGGAGGAGAAGGACAGGAAGATCACCCCCAAGTACTTGTCGTCGATGGCGGCTCTTGTACGCAGCCTCACCCTCGAGCCCGTAGTAGCTGAAGGAGTACGTGTCCGCCCACAGTTCGGGCCGGACGACATCGCGCAGAGAATACCGCGCCGATGAGGACTGCTCCCCCAGCACGACGCTGTCGGGATTGGCAGCCACCGCCTGCTTGAGGGGCAAATCGAACGTGTGCCCGGGCAGGAACGAGCGCTCGAGGTAGTCATGGAACCGCTGGGCCAGGCCATGGCCTTCGGGTCGCCGCCAGGGTGCCGCGGAAGCCCTGGCAGCCCGCGGTGCGCTCGGTGCACCGACCACGGCGCCGCCCGACCGCGCCCTCACCGTCCCCAGACCAGCACCCGCGGCACCGCACCCAACGCGGCGATGTGCTGCCACCACCCGGTGAACAGGTCCTCCGCCCGGCGCGTCGGGATCAACACCGCCGACGCCCACCGCGAGTACCCCCGCTGGGCCGTCCGTAGCGAAACGCCAGCGTCTCGCGCGGCCCGTGCCAGGGCACCCGTCTTCGATGTGCGGTCAGGCTGCGACCAGCCGATCGAGCGGGTGCATCGGCGATGCTGAGCCCCGCCGGGCGGCGGACCGCGAGCACCGAGGCTTCTTGCGCATGACTGTTGATACCACCCTGGCCTGGGCACCCGCCGTCGGCCCGGCAACCCGCCAACAGCAAAAGGCTCCGACCAGCGTTTCCGCCGGTCAGAGCCTCTATCTGTACTGCAACACAAGGTGTCGGGAACCGGACTTGGCCGTCTAGGACACGCCACGTCGAATGGAGACTGGCGTCCTGACCTGCGAGAACGCAAGTTGCACCCCACACCTCGCGGTCACGACTGACGTCTGTTGAGGCCATGCGGGACGGGTGCCCGAGCGCGCATCCGTCGCGCCGCGCTACGTTCACGCCGATGAACGCCGATCGAGGGCACAGCACCCCGGCGCCCGCCGGTGGCTTCGAGGAGATCGTCGCGCAACTGCTTGCGGGAGTGCCGCGCCAGGGTCGCACCCTGGTCGCGATCGACGGCGTCAGGGCGAGCGGCAAGAGCACCTTCGCTGCGCAACGGGCGCATCGCATCGACACGCGGCCGCTGATCCGTCTTGCACGTGACGACTTCTTCAACCCCGCGGCGATTCGCCACGCCCGGGCCGACAGTCCGCGGAGGGCTTCTGGCTCGACGCGTACAACTCTCCGGGCCAGTGGCGACGGCCTCGATCGACCCGCGTCGTACGACAGAGCGAGCGGCGAGACGGTCGAGCCGGAACAGGTCCAAGCAAGCCCAGATGCGCGTGTGCTGGTCGAGGGCACGTTCCTGCACCGCGACCAACTCGCGCCCCTCTGGGACTACTCGATCTTCCTCGACGTGCCGTTCCAGGAGACCGCCTGGCGCATGGCACAACGCGACGGTTTGGAACCTGAGAACCTGCTGCTCGACCGGTACACCGGCGGCCAGCGCCTCTACTTCGCGAGCGCGGCGCCGTGGGACCGCGCCTCGCTCGTCATCGACGTCCACCGCCCGAAGATCATCAACGCGAGCGCCGCGAGCCCCGCACCGTGAGCGACTGAGGCCGGAGCCGCCCCGCCGCCAGTGGGTCGCGCAGGCGACTATGGGACAGAGATCAATCCCGGGCCGGCCCTCGGCGCATCGCCGTAGCCAAGCGGCTGACCGGCTCCCCCCATCTTCCGGACGTAGTCGAACTCAGTGGTGCTCCCCGCGACGTCGAAGCTGTAGGTGAAGACGTCGGCTCGGACCTCGAGGTCGATCTCGAAGCACCGCACCTGCTGGCCACCCGCCCCGTTCGGGACTTTGCTTCGACCGCTCGCGGTCTTAGCGTCCCGTCCTTCGCGAGGTAGGACCGGGCCGGCATGTCGTTGGGGTGCGGCACGATCGCGACATGAACCACGATCTGGTGACTCTGCCTCCCGACTACCCGGCGCTGCTGGCTGACCTGAAAGCCCGAGTCCGGGCCGCCCGGCACCGCGCGCATCGGGCGGTCAACACCGAGATGCTGACGTTGTACTGGCAGCTCGGGGAGGTCATCCGGACTCGGCAGACCGCCGAAGGGTGGGGCGGAAAGGTCATCGACCGGCTTGCTGCGGACCTGCGCGCCGAGTTCCCTGACATGGCCGGGCTCAGCCGAGCGAACCTGTACTCGATGCGCGCCTTCGCGGACGCCTGGCCGGTGAAGGCAATCGTCCAACAACCCGTTGGACGATTGGACTGGGGCCAGATCGTGGACCTGCTCGCCAAGCTGGACGATCCAGCGGCGCGCGACTGGTGTGCGGCGGCGACCGACGCCGGCGGGTGGAACCGCAACGTACGGGGCTCGCCTCCTTTGGCGTCAGGCCAGTCTGTCAAAGCCTGAGGCCGCAGGCGGGGACCGGTGCCTCCTTCCGAGCAAGCTCGGCTTGTACACGCCTCAGAGATGTAGACAGAAAGGCATACAATCGGTATGCTTCTTCGATGGGAGACACAACGATCCGAGTCAGCACAGCCACCAGAGACCGAGTCCGAACGCTCAGCCAAGGCCAGAGCGCCGAAGGAGTCATCGTCGCGGCTCTCGACGAACTGGAACGCCGCCGCCGTGCTGACCTCATGCGCGAGCAATCCCTTGCCGTCAGCCAAGACCCCGACGACCTCGCCGAGATTCAACGCGTCATGGAAGACATGGGGCCAGCGCGTGCGTGGTGATCTGCACGAACTGAAGACCAACCCCGCCGGCACCGGCCACGAACAGCACGGCAAGCGGTACGCCCTGATCGTCCAATCAGACAACCTCATGCTCTCGACCTGGCTGGTGGCACCCACCTCCACCAGCACCAGGCCCACAGACTTCAGGCCCGAGATAACCGTCCTCGGAAGTGCCACCCGCGTCCTGGTCGAGCAGACCGCAGCAGTCGCCCCATCCCGGCTCGGCAAGCTCGTCGGCCGCGCGACCCTGCGCGAGATGCAGGACGTCGAGGCCGCACTGCGCGCCGTGCTTGACCTCTGACCAACCCGCCGGCCGCCCGCCGCCGAAGGGTGGCGGAAAGGTCATCGACAGGCTCGGCCGACAGCGTCGGACCGGCAGCCCGCCAAAAGCAAAAGGTCCCGACCAGCGTTTCCGCCGATCCGAGCCTTGAGTCTGTACTGCTACACAGTGTGTCGGGAACGGGACTTGGCCGTATCGGACATGCCACGTCGAATGGGCTCTGATGCCCTGACCTGCATGTTTGTAATTTCAGGCCGTCGGGCGGCCGGGTCCGCGGTCGGCGCAGTTCCTTGGCCTCACCGATCGTCCCCAATAGGGAGTGAGCCGAGCCCGACGAAGATCGCGCAGGCGCCGATCACGTCGCCGTCGCGTCGGGTGCGCCAAGGTCCACCGGGCGTGCTGACGGCAGGACCTTAGGCCGTCCAGGCCGCCGCGGCGGCCTGGCTACGAATAGGCCGTACAGAGAGTTGTCACCTGATGACCACCGGGTGGCTGCTGTCCGCTCGGGGATTCATCTGAGTCCAGGGAATCCTTGCCAGAGCGTCACCGCGAGCGATCAGCCGCGACACGCCGCGCGAAACACCCGAACCGCACCGGAAGGAATCTCACGCCATGACCGCGACCGCGCCCAAGGCTCCGACTGCACCAGGGGTGCGGTCCTGGTGGGGAGTCCCGTTCGCCACCGCCGAGCGATACCGCCGCCCCGTGGTCGCGGATTTCGATCCGGACCGCCCCTATGACCGCAAGGGCGTCGTCTCTGTCCAGCCCGCCAGCGGCGACTGGCTCGAAGCGGACAGCGGGATGGGCGAGGACTGCCTGAACCTGAACGTGTGGGCTCCCGAGCAGCGGACCGGGAAGGCGCTTCCGGTGGCCGTGTACATCCATGGCGGCGGATTCGAGTACGGCGCGAACACGCAGATCACCTCGAACGCCGCCGGTCTCGCCGCGTCGGGGCGCGTGGTGAGCGTGTCGGTCAACTACCGGCTCGGCGCACTGGGCGCGCTCTCGCTGTCGCAGTACGGCGGGCGGCTCGCCGAGGCCAGCAACCTCGGCCTGCAGGACGTCATCGCCGCGCTTGCCTGGGTCAAGCAGAACATCGCCTCCTTCGGTGGCGACCCCGATGACGTCACCGTCTTCGGCCACAGCGGCGGCGCCTACTCCACCCTCGGGCTGCTCGGGGCCTCCTCCGCGGACGGCCTGTACCGGCGACTGGCCGGGTTCTCCGGCGCGCCCTCGCGTCTTGTCCCGGCCTGGTGGGCCGAGGAGCTCGCGGAACGGTTCGTCACCGAACTCGGAGTCGCGGGCAACCCCGACAAGCTGATCGATCTCGACGCGGCCTCCCTGGTGGCCGCCCTGCGCAAGGTCTGTCCGACGGATCTCGGAGTCCGCGGCGGGAGGGACAACCAGAGCCTCGGCGTCGTCCTAGACACCGAACAGCCCGGCGGGGTGCTGCACGCCCACCCCCTGGAAGTCCTGGCCTCGGGCTCGCACCGGGACATCGACGTACTCCTGAGCACGGCCGGCGACGAGATGGGCTGGTGGGTGGCGAACGACCTCGACCGGTTCGACCCGCACACCGTCGACCGCATCACCGACGAATTCGCGGGGTGGCGCATTCCCCGCTCCCGCGCCAAGAAGATCGTCGACATCTACGACAAGGGCGGCCGCACCCCTGCCGAGGTCCGCGCCTCGCTCCTGACGGACTACATTTTCACGCTCCCCGCAGCCCGCGGCGCTCTGGCCCACGCCGCCGCAGGCGGCAACGCCCATCTCCTCGCGATCGGGCCCGCCGAGGGCGCGCCCGCCGTGCACGGCACCGAGATGTACGCCCTGGTCGGCCAAGAACAGCCGGGCCGCAGCCCCGAACAGGCCAGCCGTGACACGCGTATCCGCGACATCGTGCTCGACTTCGTCACCGGCGAGCAGACCCGCCTGTGGCCCGCCGTCACGCACCGGCCCACCTCGGGGAGCGTCGGCAACCCTCCCTACGAGCCCAGCGCCCACTACCAGGCGGTCCTCGACCTGTTCGAGAACATCGCCCGCCCGTGACCGCCATCGGACGATACGGAACATCGCAGGGCCACCACGGGCTGATCACCTGGTCCCGACATCGCCATCTTCTATGACCACGACGGCCAGTCCATCCCCGCCGGTCGGGAAGCTCATCGTCGTCCCGTGACGCCTGACGGCCACACCGGAGCACGAGGACGGCCGGACCGTGGAGTCCGGCCGTCCGTGTCCCGGCTGCTCCGCCGGCCTCGCTGCGCGGTAGCCCTCCAGCGAGCGAGAAGCCACCTGTGGCCGGCGAGCACTCACCGATTCCAGCTCAAGCGCGCACCCTACGAAAGGAAGCCCATGTCTAACGTGGACCAGATTCGCACCGCCATCATCGAACTCGAGAAGTCGTTCAACGAGCGGTGGAGCAGCGGCGACAACCGCGGCTACCTCGACAACTTCGCCGACGAGGTCAGCTACTTCGACCCGATCCTCAAGGACCTGATTGTCGGCCGCGAGAATGTCATCGCGTGGATCGATTCAATCTACTCAAACCCGAACATTACTCGCAGCGAGTACCTCAACCCCTCCGTACACGTCGGCGACACTGAAGACTCCGCGGTGCTCGGCTACAACCTCAACACGTACGTTCACGATGAGAACGGCAACGAAGTACAGCTCCGCGCGTGGAACGCCACGCACGCCTATCGGCTGATCAAGGGCCAGTGGCGCATCGTGCACTCCAACTGGGCGTTCGCCCAAACGGTCGACACCAAAATCGCCTCCTAGCCGATGCTCCGGGGACCGCCCTCCGGCCCCCGGAGCAGGCTGCTTCAACTGAGTACCTACTCGCGCGCATCACTGTTGCAGCGGAGATCGTCCCCGCCGCGTCGGCGTAGTCCGCGCCCGATGAACATGGCGTACGTGTCGGCTGCCGACGATCACTGAAAACAACACCCCAGAGAGCAGAACCCCTTATGAGAATCCGACTGACCGCCGGAGAGACCGTCCTGCCCGCAACCCTCGACGACAACGCGACGGCACGCGACTTCGCCTCGCTGCTTCCGCTGACGCTGCAGATGAACGACCTGTTCAAGCGCGAGAAGTACGGTCACCTGCCCCGGTCTCTCACCGCAGGAGGCGAGCCGCAGTCCAGCTACGAGATCGGCAACATCGTCTACTGGTCGCCCGGTCCCGACATCGCCATCTTCTATGACCACGACGGCCAGTCCATCCCCGCCCCCGGCATCGTCATCCTCGGCGAAATCAACTCGGGGGCCGATGCCTTCAAGAAATACGACGACACGGTCGACGTCACCATCGAGGCCGTCGACTGAGACCCAGCCGGAAACCACCGAGATCGTCAACCAAGAAGAGGAGGGGGGACGGTCGTGGCCTCACCGGCCGCGAAGGCGGCCGGGGTGAGACCGGTGCGGTCGCGGAAGAAGCGGCCGAAGTTCGCGGGATCGGTGAAGCGGAGGTGGACGGCCACAGCCCGGGCATCCCACCTGGCACCTCCCAGCAGGCGCCGGGCTTCCAGGAGGCGCCGCTCGTCGATGAGCTCGCGTACTCCCTTGCCGGTGGCGTCCCGCGCGTCGCGGCTGAGGGTGCGGACCGACCAGCCGAGCAACTCGGCGTAGTCCGCGGCTTGGTGCAGCTCGCGAAAGTGCAGCTCCAAGGCGTCCAGGAAGCGTCCGTACCTGTCGGCGCGGCCGGTGCCGGCCGTGGCCGTGCCGATGGGGGCGATGCCTACGGAGTTGGCCAGGCGCAGCAGCAGCGATTCGAGCAGGCTGCACCGCAGGGCGTGGTGGATGTCGAGGGGGCGGCGCCCCAGTGCGCGGTGTTCGTCCAGGAGTTGGAGTGCCGTCTGCTGGAGCCAGGCGGTGTCGTCGGGGTGCGGGCTGAGCACGGCAGGGGCCTCGTGCGCGGTGAGCGGTGCCAGGAGGCGGGCGACGTCGGGCCGCAGCACGTCCGGTTCGAACAGGATGAACGGGCCGCGGGCCGCGCCGGGCGGATGCCAGCGCTGCGCGTGCCCGGGACGCACCCACAGCCACTGGCCCGGGGCGACGGTCCGCGTGACGTGGTCGACGTCGTGCCGCAGTTCACCCTCGGTGATCGCGATGAGGTAGTGGAAGGTGGCACGGCCGGGACGGGGCGGGTTCCATGGCCAGTCGTCGTGCTGGGTGAAGAAGTCCTCGACGGTATTCACCTCGAGGCCGTAGGGAGTACCGACCGGTGGCTGGAAACCGTACAGCGGAACCGCAGCTGGTCCGGCCCGCCTGCTCGGGCCGGAGTGTCGCTTGTCGACCATCACGCGTCCGCAGCCTACCGACCTTCTCGTCGGCTTCGACGGAAGGATGGGACGCGTGCCACCGCGCCCGCGCGTCGCGCCCTCCGCCTCCCTCGAGACCACAGTCCGTCACCACCTGAGAAGGCTCACCATCCATGAACGGATCGCCCCTGCACAAAGCCGCCGCCGACTGCGCGGCGGAACTCCCCGGAGCCCAGCTGGAGCACCCCTTCGGCCCCGCCTGGGAGGTCTACAAGGTGCGCGGCAAGGTGTTCATGCTGATGACCGAGGTCCCGGGGCGGCCCGTCGTGATCCTCAAGGCGGACCCCAGCGACGCCCACGCCCTGCGGGAGCAATACAGCCACATCACCCCCGGCTACCACATGAACAAGAAGCACTGGATCACCCTGGAGAGCGGAGAAGGCGTCGACGAGGAGCTCGTCAGGGAGCTCGTCACCGACTCCTACCGGCTCGTCGTCGCCCACCTGCCCAAGACCGAGCGGCCTGACGACCGCACACCTACGACACCGGCACCGGGCGGCCCGGTGAACGCGGCCGGTGACCGGCTCCAGGACACCGCCCGCCGGGTGGCCCTGGCCCTCCCCGACGTCAGCCACGGATACCCGTTCACCCCGGGACTCGACGTGTACAAGGTCGCGGGCAAGGTGTTCCTGATTGTCACTGACGACCCGGATGAACAGATCATCACGGTCAAGTGCGAACCCGAACACGCCCGCGCGCAAGAACGCGGCTACGCCTCGATCACACCGGGCCGCTATCTCGACAAACGCCACTGGATCTCACTGGGGCCGGGACCCGGCATCACCGAGCGGCTGATCACCTACGCGGTCGAGGATTCCTACGACCTGGTCGCCGAGCGGCTGCCGCGACGCGACCGCCCCAGTGCCCGATGAGCGCCGCGAGCTTCCCCGCGAACGGCGAGCCCTCGCTCGTCAGCGTCCCGTGCAAGGGCTCGCCCCGTCCGGCCCGCCTGCGACCCGAGAGACCGATGGAACCGACCGTAGTGATCCTGCCGCTCTTCGACGAGGAGCCCTCCCTGCCAGTCGGCGACCGCCTGCGCCAGACCACCATCACCCGGCCCCTCGCGGACGGCAGCGACATGGCCTTCGAGCCGGTTCGGCCACCTCTCCGGCGTGGCCGAACCGCTCCAGACCACCGATGGTAAGTGGATCGACTTGCCATAGGGCAAGTGCGGGAGCTACCTTCAGGTGGTGAGTCCATCGACTTACCTTCTACTCGGCAAGGGACAATGAACATGAATCGTCTTGCGGGCAAGCGCGCCCTCATCACCGGCGGCACGAGCGGGATCGGTCTGGAGACCGCGCTGCGTTTTGTCGCGGAGGGCGCCGACGTGCTGGTCACAGGCGTAACCCCGGCCAGCATCGACAAGGCGCGGCAGATCCTCGGGGACAAGGTGCCGGTGGTGCAGGCCGATGCTCGCGATCTCGATGCCCAACGCGGCCTGGCGGAGCGGGTGCGTGAGCACTTCGGGGAGCTGGACGTGGCCTTCCTGAACGCCGGCGTCTCGGACTGGCGGCCGTTCGAGGACCACACGGAGGACAGCTACGACCGGCTCTTCACCATCAACGTCAAGAGCGTCTTCTTTCTCACACAGGCCCTGGTGCCCGTGCTGGCCAACCCGTCCTCGGTCATCCTCAACGCGTCCAACAGCGCGCACGGCGGCTACGGGCAGTCGAACGCCTACGCCGCGACGAAGGCGGCTGTCGCCTCCCTGATGCGGTCGTGGAACGCGGACCTGCTCAGGTCGCACGGCATCCGGTTCAACGCGGTCAGCCCCGGCCCGGTGGACACCCCGCTGTACTCCAAGCTCGGGATCGAGAACCCCGCGCAGCAGACGGCGGTTCTGGAGGCGATCAGCTCCGGCATCCCGCTGGGTCGCATGGGTATGCCCGAGGAGATCGCGGAGGCCGTCGTGTACCTGGCCTCCGATGCCTCCGCCTTCGCTGTGGGCCAGGACCTTATCCTGGACGGCGGCCAGACCATCCTCTGACAGCGAGGATGCGGCGGGGAGACGGGCGAGAGGCGTGGGTATGACGGTGGCGGACCGTGACCGAGCGGAAACCGGTAGCGATAGGTGCCAGGCCGGGTATCACGCGCTGATCAAAGCGGAGAACCGCGCGCGCATGATCCGCGCCGCCCGCGACCTCTTCCTCGCCCAGGGATACGACAAGACCTCCCTGACCCAGATCGCCAGGGAGGCCCGCGTCTCCACCGGCACCCTCTTCAAGCGGTACCCCACCAAGGCTGCGCTGTTCGCGGCTGTCACATCCGAACAGTGGCAGCTGGACGTGCAGTACGCCGAACCACCCCCGCCCGGTGATCCCCGGTACGGTCTGGACCACATCGGCCGCGACTACGCTTGCTTGGTCTCGCGGCCCGGCACGGCGGCGCTGTGCCGCCTCATCATCACCGAACTTCCCCAGATGCCGGAACTCGCCGACATCGTCGGCACCGGCTTCGCCATCGACCGCGGACCCTTCTTCGACCGGCTCCGCGACTACCTGGACGCCGAAGCACAGGGCGGCACACTCGACTTCCGTTCGGCCAACGGACAGACACAGCCGGCATCCGCAGTGGCCGAACAGTTCCTCGGCATGATCTGCGGCCAGATCCTGTGGCCTCAACTCGTACGGACCGACTTCGTCCCGCCCGACCCCACCGACACCACGATCGTGGACGAAGCCGTCGCCCTCATGCTCACCCGCTATCGCACCGGATCCTGAACCCCGGACTACCAGTTCACGCTGCCAGGACCCCGATACGTCGCCCTACGGGACAGAGAGGCCGAACTCGCGATGGACACCGGACAAAGGACAACACAAACCTGTCGATAGCTTTGGCTCGGCCGCGTGCCCGGGACCAGGGTGGGATCCGGCGTGGGGATGGCGAGCATCGGTTCTGGCAACGACCATGTCTCGGGCATGGTCGAGGTCTTCCACCCTGGGGGCGAGCGGTGAGCCGTTCGCCCGGTCGGCGGGCCCCCTTCACAACCCCCAGGTACAAGCCCTGGTGCGCTCGTTCCAGGCGCAATCCATCGGGGCGCTGATGACGCAGTTCCCCGAGCCGGCCGCGCGAGCGATCGACGCCCTCGCCAACGCCTTCGACAACGCACCGCGCGACCGCGACCCACGAATATGAGGAGCACCCCATGGCGGACATGATGCGAGCGATCCGGCTCACCGGACCCGGCGGGCTCGAGACGCTGGCGACGTCACAAGTGCCCGTACCCGAAGTCGAGCCCGGGTGGGTCCGCATCAAGGTCAAGGCGTTCGGCGTGAACGAATCGGAAGTCACCAGCCGCAAGGGCGAGTCCGGCTCCGACTTCACATTCCCAAGAATCCTCGGCATCGAGTTAGCCGGCATCGTCGACGCCGTCGCTCGCGGCAGCCGGTTCCACCCCGGGCAGCAGGTCGTGGCGATGATGGGCGGGATGGGACGAGGCATCGACGGCAGCTACGCCGCGTACTGCCTCGTCCCCGAAGAGCACGTCATCCGGTTCTCGTCCGATCTACCGTGGGAGATCATCGGCGCACTGCCTGAGACGTTCCAGACCGCCTACGGCTCCCTGACCACCGGCCTAGGTGGCTGGTGTCGAGCGGGTGTTCCTGGGCGGGATTTGGCTCGGCGGGGTTGATGAGGGGTTCGTCGGGGCGGTGAGCGGGTTTCGCTCTTGGTCGCCCGGTGGCGCGGTTCGGGCCCGGTGAGGAGCCCCTGGGCCCGACGCAGGCCTGGGTGTGGGCCGCTCGCGCCTGTAGGGTCTCCCCGGTGGGGCTCAGGCGGTGGCGGCGGACCATCCCGATCGTGTCGTCCGGGTGATTCCCAGGACGGCGAGGCGGGCGAGGTTGACGGCGGCGGCGAGGAGGGAGAAGTCGGCGGCGACCTTGTCGGTGCCGCGGACCCGGGCTCGTCGCCCGCCGTGTTTGCGGCGCATGAGGTGCCCGATCTTGCGTTCGACCTTGGGACGCGTCGCCCGGTACTCGGCCCTCCAGGCCGGGTCCCGCTGCATGGTCCGGGCCCGGGTGAGCTCGCCCTCGTAGGCGGTGATCTTGATGGTGCGGCCCGCCGTGGACTTCGTGCATCCCGCGACCAGCGGGCACTTCGCGCAGAGGGCACCGAATCTCGCGGTGCCCCCGCCGCCCTTCGCCGGGCGCAGGGCCACCGTCGCGTTCGCGGGGCACGTCACCGTGGCTGCGGCGGTGTCGATGACGAAGCGATCCTTCGCGAACCGCCCGGCCGGGGCGACGGGAGGCTGGACCTTGACCATCACCGCCGCACTGGCCTGTTCCAGGACCGCGAGCAGCGGCCCGGCGCCGTAGGCCGCGTCCCCGTAGACCGCCAACGGCTCCGTGCCGAGCTCGGCGAGCTCGGCGGCGCCATGTCCTTCGTGAACTACAACGTTTTCAGGTTCACCGGCGCCGGCGCCGTCACCGGCCGTAGGCGCGGGGGCGGGCAGGTCGTCGGCGAGCAGGCCGGCGGCCGGCTCCGCGTCCCCGGTGTTCCCCGCGGTGACGCTCGTCGCGGTGATGATCTCGGTGTCGGGGTCGATCGCGAGGTGACCCTTGTACCCGTCGAAACCCCGAGCCGCGGTCTTGTGCCCGTGGCGGGCCTGAGGATCGACCGTGGAGATCACCCGGTCCTTCGCGACCCGCCGGGCGATCCGGAACACCCCGACCTCGTCCTGGTCGAGGTCCTGCCCGATCAGCGTCGCCAACAGCTTCGCGGCCTGATCGACCGGCTCGTCCAGCTCGACGCCGTCCAGGACCCCCAGGGCCGCCATCGCGTCCTTCGCCAACGCGTCGACCAGTTCGCGGCGGGCGACCTTGTCGTCGTAGTCACACACGGGCTTGCCCGCTCCCGCGTAGTCGTCTTCGCGGGCCAGGACCGCCCGCAGCTGCCCGCCCAGGTCCGCGCCGGCGGCCTTGAGGAGCCCGCGGATCCCCGAGCGCACCAGCGTCACCGTGTCCATCGTGGCCACCGCGTCATACAACGGCGTCGAGTCCAGCACCCGCTTACGCCCCACCAGGCCCGCCGCCTTCGCCGCGGCCAACGTCACCTCGAAGATCCGGTCCGGGCGATCCGAGCGAGCAAGGCGGGCCCGCATGTCGACCAGGACCGTGTGCACGAACCCCGGGTAGTCGAACGCCAACCCGCCCGCGGCGTACTTCCACCTCACGTCGAAAGCGAACCGGTCCACCGCCTCACGGTCCGAGCACCCCTCGATCCGCTGCAGAACCATCACGACCGCCACGATCATCGGCGGCACGCTGCGCCGACCCACATCCTTGAACAGGTCCGCGAACACCTCATCGCCGAACAGGTTGAAGCACTCCCGATGCAGCACCGCGTAGATCGAGTCCTCCGAGACCCGACCCTCGCAAAACGTGACCGTCGTGCTCAGCAGATCACCCTGCCTCGGCGTCAGACCCAACGTCATCGACTACTCCTGACCGCAGCGGCAACCCTCACCCGCGATCCTCCCCGAGCGTCGCCGCGCAACCGGACACCGCCACGCGAAAAACACCAGCCACCTAGATCTGCAGGCCGGACACACCCTTCTCGTCCGGGGCGGGACCTCCACGGTCGGGCTGTCGGCAATCGCACTCGCGCACGACCTCGGTGCACACGTCATCGCCACCACCCGCAACCCCAGCCGAGACAGACTCCTGCGTGACCACGGCGCTGACGAGGTTCTCGTCGACGACGGCAGCCTCGCTGACGTCGTGCGCCAGCGACACCCTGACGGCCTGGACGCAGCCCTCGAACTGGTAGGACTGGACGTCCTACCCGACACCCTGCGGACCCTACGGCGCGGCGGGACCGGATGCTTCACCGGAGCCCTGGCAGGCGCCTGGGTCCTGAACGACATCTCCCCGTTCACTCTGATCCCCACCGGGGTGCGTTTGACCACCTACGCCGGGCAGGCCTCAGACCTGCCAGAGACGGCCTTCGCGCGCCAGCTCGCCGCGATCGCCGCACACCGCACCACCCCCGCCATCGCCACCGTCCATCACGGTCTCGACCACGTGGCCGACGCACAGCGTGCCCTCGAGGCCGGCGACATCCCCGGCAAGCACGTCGTCGTTCTCGGCTGACACACGTCAGCCCCTCGGCGGGTGGACCGGGCCAGGGTTCACGTTCGCGGGCCGCCAGGTACCTCCCGCAGCATCAACCGACGCTGGGCCTGCTGCTGCGCGCCGACCGCAACGAGACGATGGTGCGGTATGCCTCGGCGCCACCACCTCCCGCAGGGCAAAAACACCCGCGAAGGCGGCATGTCTTGTCTGGTCCAGACCCGCCGCGGGGCCCCGCAGCCGGGCCCGACGACGTCGGACCGGATCCCGCCAAAAGCAAAAAGGCCCCGACCAGCGTTTCCGCCGATCAGAGCCTTGAGTCTGTACTGCAACACAGTGTGTCGGGAACCCGACTTGGCCGTATAGGACACGCCACGTCGAATGGGCACTAGCGCCCTGACCTGCAGGTTTGCATTTCAGGCCGTCGAGCAACGTCCGTGGGGAATCGAGAGACGCCCCGGTATGGCACAACCTCCCTCGGTGTCCGTCGCCGATTTGCATACTTGCTACCTCCCTGGACCCAGGGCTGCGGCGCCACGCCGGGCACGCCGAGACCGTCAGATCAGATGGACGTTCGGGGTTGCGTCACCCGGTCACTCCGGGTTCTTGGGGCCCTCAGCGGGCCTCACCTTGTCCAAGCGATGACACCCAGTGCCAAATCATGGAGGGTCGTGTTCTTCGCCATGTCGAACGAGGAAGTCCATCGCGGCATAGATGCCGTCGTCGGACAGCTGGGGCGTGCTGATCATCGGCGGGCTTGCGGCGTTCCTGCTCGGCGCGGTCTTCGCTGTCGGGATACTACTCACGGGGCGTGCGGTGCGCGGCTCGAGGATTCCGTTCGGGCCGTGGATGCTGCTCGGCGCCGCAATCGGCATAGCGGCTGGCGACCCGTTCTGGCTGTTCGTCTGGTTCACGTCCTGACGGGGACGACCGTCGGCGCTTCAAATTTCAACATCTGCGGGAACGCTTCGCCAATCGCGGCGGTCGAGATCGGATCGATTGATGGGGCCCTGGTCAGGATAGTCGTCGCCGCTGGAACACCGCCTGAGGCACTCCCACGCGGCCGCGGTGCACTACCCACGGGACGTCCCGGATCACGTCCCGGACCACGCCGACCAGCCGAGCCAGAGCCGCAGGTGGCTCAGGGCGCCAGCCGTCGCAGGTGACGCTGCCGCGCCGCCTGCCGACTCACCCGGCCAGCCCACCCCATCCGCGACCAGCCGCTCCACCTCGACCTCGATCGCTCCCTGTTGCTCCACCAGCTGCTGCAGCCGCGCGACCTCAGGCGACGCGGCGACCCGGTTGCTGGTGATCTCCGGTGCGGACAGCGCGCCGGGCAACACGTGTTGCCGCGCCTCCCGCTCCCGTCGTCGCTGTCGCCGACCCTTGGGACAACTGTGTGGCCCGCCCGATCAGCCCTCAGGGAAGGACCGTGACAACAACGGACTCTGCCTCCAGTCGCACCGCGAGAAAATCAGTCTCGAAACCGAGCGACTGACCACCGAGGTACTCAAAGGCAAAGAAGACGCCAGCCTCGTGTTGGGCCGCGAGGTCGGCATTGAGCTCCAAGCTCGACACGCCTCGGAACTCCACGACGAGCGTCACTTGATCCGAAGCGCTGCCCGGAGCGAGCGGTCGGGCACGGAAGGTGAGCGCAATCGCCTCAGATCCCGCTGCAGCTTTGATCGCGAGCTCAGTCAGATCAGCATCGTTGTGTAGATCGAAGCGTCGGCCCCCTACCACCAGCTCGACGATCTCGTTGTCGATCGGCCACGTCTCGTGACCCTCGAACCGCACGACGGTCACGACGCAGCGCCCCGGCTTCCTGACCTCATCAGCCTAGTATCCTCTCGACCCAGCGCATGTGCTGATGCGTCATCGGATACACCTGCTTCTCCGAGGCGCCCCAGCCGTGCGGGCTCCTCGAGTTTCGTGGCTGGTACTTGTAGTGGGGCGTCTTGACGAGTCCCTCCGGCGACGGGTGAGCTCGACCCTTCAAGTCGAAGTGATATCTACCTCTGGGCGTCGTGATCTTTACCCGATTCCGACCAGCCCTGGCTGCTAGCGACATCCCGCGATAGGCGACCGAGGCTTCCTCGACCTCTTCGACCATTCGCACCGCCCGGTAGGCCCGATAGGCCCAGATCGCACCCGCAACTTCGGGTACCAGGAATGAGGCCACCGTCAGTGCGATATCAAGCTTGTGGTGACTCGCCCAGCCCCAGGCACTGTGCCAACCATTGCTAAAGGCACTGTGCCTGGACCTTGACCAGGTTCCTTCGATGTCGAACTGGTTGATGGGGTCTTGGTTGGCGTAGTCGTAGGAGTTGGCGCTGCCGCCGGGGACTGGGTCGGTGGACAGGAATCGCCCGGTGGTGGGGTTGTAAAGACGGTAGCCCATGAGAACGAGTCCGCCGAGGTCGTCGGCTGCGCGTTGGTGGCCGCCAAGCCATCCGTACTTGCCTGGCGGTGGAGTGGTGCCGACGCTGGCGCCGAACGGGTCGTAGTCGTAGACCGCCCCGACGACGGCACCGCTCGTGTCGTCGACGGTGGCCACGACGTTCCCGGACAGGTCGGTGAGTTGTAGCGCAACGGTGTCGGTGGCGGTCGTATGGGTCTGGATGCCGCCGAGACCCGACATCCCGTCGATGTTGCGCGTCCATCCAGCCGGGGTGGCGGTCCAGGCAGGACTATCGGAGCCGTCGCTGTAGTAGTTGGTGCTCAGTCCCGCGATGGAGTCAGTTTGTGTGGCGATGCGATGCCCGGACGGGTCCAGGGTAAACGTCTGGGTGTGGGTGACTCCGGCGACGGTCTGGGTCTGCTTCTGGACCATGTCGTTGTCGAAGTACTGGATCCCGACGTCCGCGCCGCCGGTGACCGTGCTGGAGGGCGCGGTGATGGTGCGACCAAGCTGGTCGTAGACGGTGCCGGTGTCCGTGATTCGGTCAGCGGCGTCGTACCCGTGGATCACGGACGTGGCGGGTGCGGTGCAGCTGGTGGTGCTGGCGGCGTAGCCGGTCCGGTTGCTGTTCGCGTCGTATCCGAAGCGTTGGCTGGTGCAGGTGGTGCCGTCGTTGCGACTCGCGGTGGCGAGCTCGCCGATCTGCGTGTAGGTGAACCCCTGGGTGCTGAGCGGCCCAGCCAGGCCGCTCTTGCGCCCGGCGCTGTCGTATCCGGCGGTGAACGTCAGGCCGGTCCCGAGGCCGCTGCCGGTGTAGGAGAGGAGCGTTTCCGCGCCGGTGTTGTCCCAGCCGTTGGTGGCCACGTCCCCGTTGGGCAGGGTCGTGGTGGTAGCCCTTCCGTCGCCGTCGTAGACGGCGGTGTAGGTGCGTGCGGTGGTGTATCCGGTGGCGGTGATGCCGGTGTCCAGGGTGGTGAGCATCCCGCGGTGCTCAGCGCTGCCGGTGCCGCCGCCGTTGTCGTAGGTGTACGTGTAGGTGGCCTTGCCGTCGGTTCGCGTCGCGACGCGTCCGGCGATGTCGTAGCTGGTTGCCGTGGCGTTACCGTTCGCGTCGATGCTGCTCACGGCACGGCCGTGGGTGTCGTACCCAATCGTGAGCGTGCCCGCCGAGTCGCTCACAGTGGTCGGAAGTCCGGTACTCGTCGCATAGGCCGTGGTGGTGGTCGGCACCGCGCTGGTGGTCGTGCCGCCGCCAGTCACGGCCGTGGTCGTGACGCCGCCGCTGGTCACCGTGCGACCGGCGGCGTCGTAGGTGGTGGTCGAGGTGCGCAGCAGCGTGCCGGCGGCGTCCTTCTCCTGGACGGTGATGGGTTGCTGCCACTGGTTGTACCCGGTGACGGTCTTGGTCGTCAGAGTGGGCAGCGTGCCGCCTGCGGGGGCGGCGGGTCCGGTCTGGCAGACCAGGCCGGCGTAAATGGTGGAGGTGCATGGACTGGCCCCACCGACGCTGTAGTACTTGGTGACGGTGCTACGGGCGTCAGTACCGATCCCGTTGGTGGCCGTCCCGGCGGGAAGTCTTGTCTCGATCGCTCGACCCTCTGAGTCGAAGCGGCTCCAGTTCGTGCTGTTCGTCCCGCTCGGGTCGGTGGTGACGCTGGTTGGCTGCTTGAGGGTCCAGCCGTCCCCGTCACCTGTTGCGAGGGGGTCGTACCCGGTGGTCGTGGTGTGCACGTCCTGGTCTCCGGCGGCAAGGTCGGTGGTCTGCGCCCCCACCTTGCTCGTGGTGACGAGGTGGTACGGGCGGCCGGCCGTCGGGGCGCCCTCGTCGTAGACGTTGGTTTCGTGGGTGCGGGCGTCGACGGTGCTGGTGTCGGCGAGGGTGACGGGGTGCATCGGCCCGTACGTGTCGGTCAGGTCGACGCCGTCAAGGCTGTAGGTGCTGAGCGTGGACAGGGCGTTGGCCCGGTCCACGGCGGAGGGCATCGCGGCGACGGCGGGGTCGGTGGCGGCTGTGGGTGTCAGGGCTTGGGTGCGGTTGTCCGCGGTCAGCTCGCTGATCGCGTTCCCGGTCTTGTCGTACCCGGTGGTCTCGATCTGCCACGCGCCGGCGCCGTAGCTGGCGGTGTTTACCTGGCGGCCGTTGACGTCGAGGTAGGTGACGTCGGCGTAGGGCCAGTCCGTGGAAGTGATGGTGGCGCCCGGGTTGTGGTCGGGGCCGAACACGGCGGTCGCTGCCGCGACCACGTCACTGGACTGCCCCCAGACCCCGGTCGCGATCCCGGACAGGTCGGGCAGCCCGACACCAGTCGCCCCACCACCGCTCCACGGCACCTGGTAGGCCACTGTGGTCACCGCGTCCGCGCTGAGGGCGTCGTCGTGCTGAGTGACGGTGGTCACCCGGCCGGTGGCGTCGTAGGCGAGTTGGAATCCGTTCAAGCCGGGTGGGGTGAGGGTCGCGAGCCGGTTGGTGGTGCCGACGTAGGTGTACCGGGCGACCAGGGCGCTCAGGCGCGGATCCCACACCCCGGCCAGGCGCCCGGCCGTGGTGTTGGCGTCGTACCCGTACCGGGTGACCGGGGTGGTCACGACGGTGCCCGTGGTGGGGTCGGTCACCACGGCGTCGATCTCGGCGAGGCGCCCTGCGACGTCGAACATCCCCGACGGCAGGGCCAGGGACGAGTCGTTGCTGCTCGGGGCGCCGTAGAGGAACTTCAGCGAGCGGCACCCGACGGTCGTGAGTGTGCAGGTCAGACCTGGCGGGCCCTGGGTCACGCTGGTCAGCAGACCCGTGCCACCGAAGGTGTACACAGCCGGGCTGGTCACTCCCGGCTGGGTCACACTGGTCGTCGCGGTGGGGGTGTTGAATGCCACCGCTGTCCAGGTGGTGATGGTGCCGTCGGTGTCGGTGACGGCGAAGTTGCCCAAGGTGGTCTCGGTCAGGATCGTCCCGTCCGCGGCGTCTCCCTCCGCGGCGTAGGTGCGGGGGTAGACGGCGCGCGGTGAGGTGGCCCCGTACACGTCCTCGGCGCGGTCCGCGCCCGTGAGAATGACGTAACCCTGGTCGGCCGTGGTGCCGGTCGTGGCGTTGCTCGAGAAGCTGGTCAGCGTCTGGTCGGTGCGACCCGACCCGGGGTCGGGCAGGGACATCGTCCAGCCCGGCCCGGCCACCCCGGACGCGGCGGTGTTCGCGGCCGCGGGCGCCAGGGTGCTGGCGGTCCGCCCCACGCTCAGCGCACCGGCGTACGTGGACACCGACGCGTCGGTCGCGGAGATGGACAGGTCACCGGTGAGCAGGCTCAGCGTCCCGGGGCCGAATGGTTGCGTCGCGGAGGACGCGCCGAAGACGGTCCGGGCGACCTGCAGGGAGCTCGGGCCGGTGCAGATGGTCGGTGCCGCGGTCGAGGAGGTCGCGAAGCAGGCCCGGACCTGGACCAGGCCGTCGCCGCCGACGTCGGCGACCGCGCCCCAGGTGAGGGTGGGGCTGAGCGCGTAGGTGCCTGCGCTGTTGGTAGGGGCGGGGTCGCCGGTGCTGGGGATGGTCAGCGTGCTGGCCGGCGTCCAGGTCGTGGTGGTGCCTGGCGCCCACTGGTACTGGACGTACGGGTAGGCGATCGGGTCGGCGGGTTGGGCGGCGACGCTGACGCTGTCCTGGGTGCGGTCCTGGTCGGCGGGGCTGGACAGGGTGCCGTTCCCGATCCCGAACGTGTAGTCGGTTTGGGCGTAGTTCCCGGCTGTGTCGAAGGCCTTGAGGTGGAACGTGTGAGAGCCCTGGACCAGGGCAATGGTGTAGGCGCGGGATGTTGTGGTGGCGGGCACGCTGGTTGGGGCGTCGGTGTCCATCCAGTACGTGTAGCTGTTCACGTTGGTGTCGGACCAGGTGATGGTGCCGGTGTTCGTCGCGGCGCTCACCCACTGCCCGGACGGCCACGTCGTGCTCGTCGCCACGGGGGTCGTCGGGGGGCTGGTGTCGACGGTGAACACGATCCAGCCGCTGGACCAGGCGCCGTAGTCGACGCCGTCGTACGCGCGGACCCGGTACTCATAGGTGGACCCGTTGACGAGCTTGGCCGCCGGGACCTTCCAGAACGCGGTGCTCCCGGACGCCTTGTTGGACACCGAGCCGCTGGTCGTCATGACCGTGGGGCTGGCGGAGGACCCGGCCCACACCTCGAAGTCGTACCGCAGCGCCGAACCCTCGGCGTCGGTCGTGGTGGCGGTCAGCTCGGGCGTGAGCGAGTTGGTGAGCACTGTTGACGAGCACTGCGCCGAGCACGGGCGCACCGAACGGCCGGTCGGCGAACCGGGGTAGGAGTTGTACGTCACCACGAGCGTCGCGGCGACCTGCTTGTAGGTGTAGGTCGCGACGGGGGTCTCCTGCCCGCGGACGAACAATCGCTTCCCGGAGGTGCTGTTGTCAGCCCAGCCCTGCAGGGTGCTGGTCAGGGCGGACCCGGACTGCGCCCCCGAGCTGGCGATGTTGGACGGGGTGGTCTGCGCGGTGCCGTACCCGGCGTAGGTCTCGCTGTTCACCAGGTACCAGACCGCGACGTAGGAGTTCGTCGTGCCCGCGTTCACGGTGTCGTTGATGACCGCGGACTGCACGTGCTTGCCGAACAGGCCCTCGTACCCGAAGTGGACCGTCGAGCGCCAGAACGTGTCCCCGGCGCTTTGGCTGTTGCCCATCCGGGTCGCGCACGCAGGCGACAGGCAACTGGTGCTGTCGCTCTTGTACGCGGTCACCGACAGGGCCCCGGTCGTCAGCGACGGGTCGACCCGGACCGGGAACACCCGGGCCGGCGACGCGAGCCAGGTCGGGTCCACGGAGACCTTGACCTGGACGTTCTCCCCGGTGCCGATCAGCTGGAGCTTCACCGGGACGTTGCTCGGGGTGGATGCGGAGTCCCACGCCGCGCCGATCGGGATGACCGCGCGCACCGCGTTTGTCTTGGCGTCGCGGAACGCGATGCTGCCATCGGGCTCTTGGGTGGCGGTCATGTTCTTCGCCGCGTAGTCGAACGTCCAGGACGACCCGGCGAGGGTGTCAGATTCTCTGTGTACGGAGCGGTTCCCAACAGCTGGCGTTGATGCCGGCGTAAGGAGACCACGATGATCACCTCGGATGTGACTGACAGCGACGCTCTTGACGGCCAGGTTGGTCCGATGGGAGCCAATGAGGACTCGCGGGGCACGG
>NZ_DATCNW010000176.1:0-5283 GCF_036565025.1 Pengzhenrongella sp. | reverse complement strand
CCCGCCTGCTCCCCCCTCCGCGAGGGTGCAGCTGGCGAGCGTCGCTCCACCCGAGTCCTTGCACGTCGTCGAGACCGAGATGGCGTGCTCGCCACCCTGGCTCTGCGTGCTGGTCTCCTGCGCGGCGGTGGCTTGGATCTGCACCAGGTTCGATGGTGCGTGCGCGCCGAACGACGCGCCCTCGCGAGCCGCGTTGGTGATCTCGATGTACGAGAAGAACAGGCGCCCGAAGTCGATGGCGATCGCGAGCATGAGCAACATGACCGGGATGACCAGGGCGAACTCGACGAGCGCCTGACCTGCCGATCTGGACTGGCGGCCGCGATGCTGCGAGGGCGTGCGGACGCGGGGCGGCGTCGGATTCATCGGTTGGATCCCCATTCGTCGGTGGTGTGTAGCGACATGACTAGAGCCTCTG
Source organism: Pengzhenrongella sp. (assembly GCF_036565025.1). Taxonomy (NCBI): domain Bacteria; kingdom Bacillati; phylum Actinomycetota; class Actinomycetes; order Micrococcales; genus Pengzhenrongella; species Pengzhenrongella sp. The sequence continues at coordinate 4,865 of NZ_DATCNW010000176.1, read as the reverse complement.
CGAGACACCTTTCACGGTCGCTTGAAACGTTGCGTGGCTGCATAGCCCGAACGTTCATCCGGGCCGGCCGATGGTCAGGGCGTCGGACACTAGGAGCTTGCGTCCGTAACCCGCCGAGCGGATGCAGCGCGGCATCGAACGGAGGTGCTGCAGTCGCCCGACGAGCGGCCCGCGGCCTCCGCATCACGGGCGTGCCGAGACCGGGGGCTCATCCGAGGGCCAGCCTGGCGGCCAGCCGAGGCTTCGGCCAGCTGGCGACGACCCGATCGGCCCGCCCGCTGGTGAACAGCTTGCCCAGGTTGTGGATGAGCGCGACGAGCTGCCATTCGGCCTGGACCTGCTCGAGCCCGCGCAGACTGAACCGCCGGAACCGGCGGGCCTCCTTGATCTGGCCGAAGACCGGCTCGACGATCGTCTTGCGTCTGGCGTAGTGGGCCCGGCCCTGCTTCGTCCGGAGCTTGCGGCCCATCCGCTGTCGGGCCGACAGCCCCGCCGGGATCCGACCGCGCGGCGGCGCTGGGGCCGCCACGCTGTGACGGTCGCGCCGCACGGCGACGTAGGCATCGATCGAGCGCTCGGCGAGGGCGGCGAGGTTGTCGTCCGAGCAGTAGCCGGCGTCGGCGAGGAGGCGCCTGGGGGAACGTCCGGTGTTGGCGATGATCGCAGCGACCATCGCGGGCAGGTGACGTGGGTCGGTCGGGTCGGCGCTGACCGTCGCGGCGACGATGATCTGGGCGGTCTCGTCGACCGCCGCCTGGGCGTTGTAGGCCTGGACCCAGCCGTCGGTCCTGGACCGCATGATCCGGCTCTCGGGGTCGGTGAAGTTGCGCTGGGCCTTCGACTCCGGGACGGCGGCGGGGTCGCCGGTCCGCTCGCGGGCTTCCTGCTCGAGCGCCACCTTGGCCGCCCGGATCCTGGCCAGGCGGCCCTCCCGGGTGCGCAGCTCGGGTGGCAGCTCGTCACCCCGGGCGTCGCCGAACTCCGCGTCCTCGGCTCGGTCGACCGCCTCGGCCTCGTCGAGGATCGCTCGGACCTCGGCGACAAGCTGCGCCTCGCGCTCGGCCATCCGGCCATAGCTCATCGCCTTGTGCTTGCTGGCGTTGGCCTTGACCTTCGTCCCGTCGAGGGCGACCCGGCCGAGCTTGACGAGCCCGGCTTGCTGGCACAGGACGAGGACCTGCAGGAAGAGCCCGCCGAAGGCGGCCAGGTGACGGCGACGGAAGCTCGAGATCGTCTTGTGGTCGGGGCGGGCCTGCCCGGCGAGGAACATGAAGCCGACGTCCGAGGCGAGCCGCGCCTCGAGCTTGCGCGAGCTCGTCACCCCGGACGCATAGCCATAGAGCAGGACCTTGAGCATGAGCCGGGGGTGGTACGGCGGCATCCCCCGAGGCTCGTCGTGGGCGGCGAGGAAGGGGGTCAGGTCGAGCTCGTCGACGACATCGTCGATGAACGCGGGGAGGCTGTCCGCGGCGACCCAGTCACGGACCGACGGCGGCATCAGGAGGAGGGTGTCCTGGTCGTACGGGCGGAACGTCTTGGTGCGCATACCAGATTCTCGCATCCCGGGGACCGCCCGGGTGGCCATTACCGACACACACTCCTAGAGACCTGCCTTCAGCGCGAGGATCCGCGCGTACGACGCCTCGAGGGCGGTCCTCGAGATCCAGCCGCTCGAGGCGTAGGCCATCAGCTTCTGGTAGTCGTACCGAGTGGAGGCCTCGGAGCCGGTGACGAGGATCATGTCGGTCCCGGCGCGCGCGGCGCGGACGGCCAGGGTCCAGGTGGCCAGGCCGCGCGAATACGCCGCGCCACTGAGCGAGTCGGTGATGGTCACACCCTTGAAGCCGAGCTGCGCGCGCAGGAGACCGATCGAGATCGCGTGCGACCAGCCCGCCGCGTTGACCGTGTCGTACGCCATGTATCGCCCGTTCGACAGCATGATCATCGGGATGTGATGCGAGATGGCGGTCCGGTAGGGCCGCAGCGCGGGGGCGAGCGTTGCCTTCGACGACCAGAACGTCACAGCGACCTGGTCGGTGTCGTACGGGGAGCGTCCGATGCCCGGGAAATGCTTCATCGACGGGACGACGCCCTTGGACCACAGTCCGCTGGCAAACGCATCCGAGAGCGCAGCGGTCAGGGTCGAGCTGAACGACCACGTCCGGCCGGCGCGGTACATGAATGAGGCCGTCGAGCTCGGCACATCCGCCACTGGGGCGAAGTCCACGTTGATGCCGAGACCCTTGAGTGCGGCCCCGGTGATCGCACCCTGGTATCGAGCCGTCGACGTGCTCCCGATGCGGCCCATCTGCGGCGGCGACAGCGTCGGCGGCGCCCAGGGGATCCGCTTGACCGAACCACCCTCCTGATCGACGGCGATGAGCAGCCGCGGCTGACCCCCGGCAGCCGCGGCTGCGCGGAGCTTGCCCGTCAACGCGATCAAGGCGGCACGTGTCGTGATGTTGGAACCGAACAGGATCACGCCGCCGACCTCACCGCGCCTGATGCGCCCGAGCAGATCGGCGCTCGGGGTCAACCCGTCCATCCGGACGACCAGCTTCTGGCCGACCATCTGGGCGAGGGTGGGACCGGCCGTGGTCGCGGCGACTGCGGTGGTGGCTCCCGTGGTGGCCGCGGTCGACGCCGCGGCCGGAGCGGCTGCCTGGCCGGCACCCGCCAGGAAGGCGAGGGCGACGACCAGCACGCTTGCCAGGTGCTTCATCAGTGCGCCCATGGATGCATGTCGATCGAGGCGCCCGAACCGGGGCCGTTGCACGGCGGGACGGTCGCGTCGGTGGGCGAGAACGCGGTCGCCACGATCCGGCCGCCGCCGCTCTGGACGAACGCGACGCTGACCGGCGGCATGGGAACCGGACCGCAATAGTTGGAGTCCTCGACGAGTGTGTTGAGCACATCGCCGGGGGCGACCGTGATGAGCGCCTTGCTGGTCGGGGTCGAACCGTCGATCAGCACCGAGCCCTTGCCGTCCACCAGTTGCGGCTTATCCATCGCGTGCAGGGTGCAGGTCGCTGTCCCGGCGTTGGTCAGTTCGACATGGGCGATGCGGCTTCCGGCGGCGCCCTCCCACAACGTGATCCGGGCCGCGAGCTTCGAGGGACCGCACGGACCGGGCGTCGGTGCGACCGTTGGCGCCACGGTGGGCGTCGGGGTCGGGGTGGCGGTCGCTGTGGGCGTAACCGTCGGGCTCGGGCTGGGCGGTACCGTCGCGATCGGGGTCTCGGTCGCGCTCGGGAGTGGCGAATTGATCGCCCCGATCCCGCCGTTCGAACCCGGACGCCCGAGCCACACGACAGCGATCAGGACGGCAGCCAGGAGCACGCCCGCACCGGCGATGCTCGGGCCCGAGGCGACACCTCGGACACCGGCCCGCCTCGGTGGCGTGGCCGGACGTCGGGCGCCATCGGCGACCTCGTCCCACTCGTGCAGGATCCGATCAGGGCGGGATGGGTCCATCAGGCTGTCTCCAACTTCGTTCGGGCGCGGCTGACGGCCGCGCGAAGTGCGCCCGCCGTCGTGCTGAGCACCACGGCGGCTTCCTCATAGGTGGCGCCCTCGATGGCGGTCATGACCAGGGCCGACCGCTCGAGCGGCGAAAGCTCGGTCATCGCGGCCTGGACGTCGAGCCAGCGGGCCTGCACCGCCGCGTCGAGCGACGCGGGTTCGGGTGCCGCCAGCAGGCGTCGGCGGATCCTGCGGAACCGGTCGGTGGCCAGACGGCGGACGGTGACCAGCAGCCATGGCAGCACCGGCCGATCCCAATCCAGTCGGGCGCGGTGGTTCCACAGCCGCAGATACGCCTCCTGGGTGAGGTCCTCCGCCTCGGCCCAGTCGTTGGTCCAGGCCAGTGCGAAGCGGAAGACGTCGGACCAGTGCGCCTCGAAGGCGCGGTCGTAGGCGTAATCAGTCGAGCCGGTCATCGCCACTTGGGTGGTCACACCTACATACACGACGAGCAGGGCCAAAACGCACGGTCGCGCCCGGCCGAGGTGTCATCGGGGCGCGATTCGCGGTCGGGCCGCGGCCCCGTGGCGACGTGTGCCGCCGATCGACCCTACTTCGCGTACTCGACGGCGCGTGTCTCGCGGATGACCGTGACCTTGATCTGGCCCGGGTAGGTCAGCTGCTCCTCGATCTTCTTGACGATGTCGCGCGCGAGGCGGCTTGCGGTCAGGTCGTCGATCTCCTCGGGCCGGACGAGGATGCGGACCTCGCGACCGGCCTGCACCGCGAACGAGCGCTCGACGCCCGTGAAGCTCTCGGCGATCGCCTGGAGATCCTCGAGCCGCTTGACGTAGGTATCCATCGATTCGCCGCGGGCGCCCGGACGCGAGGCGCTGATCGCGTCGGCGATCTGGACGATCGGTGCCTCCAGGCAGGTGTATTCGACCTCCTGGTGGTGGGCCGCGATCGCGTTGATGACCTTGGGTGACAGATTGTGGCGCTGGGCGATCGAGGCGCCGATGGCGGCGTGCGGGCCCTCGACCTCGTGGTCGACGGCCTTGCCGATGTCGTGGAGCAGGCCACCCATCTTGGCGACCTGCACATCGGCCCCGATCTCGGCCGCGATGACCGCGGCCAGGTGGCTGGTCTCGACGACGTGGTTGAGCACGTTCTGACCGTAGCTCGTCCGGAACTTGAGCCGGCCGAGCGTCTTGATGATGTCGGCCGGGAGACCGGGCACGCCAGCGTCGTAGGCCGCCTGTTCGCCGGCCTGGCGCATGATCGCGTCGACCTCGGCACGGGCCTTGGTGACGACTTCCTCGATGCGACCGGGGTGGATGCGGCCGTCGGCGATGAGCTTGGTGATCGCCAGGCGGGCGATCTCGCGCCGGACCGGGTCGAAG
>NZ_DATCNW010000175.1:0-2671 GCF_036565025.1 Pengzhenrongella sp. | reverse complement strand
GACCGTCGCCACTCACACGCAATACCCCACCCGCAACGCCTCACCCGCCCGCTTCCCCGCTACCGCTTCCCCGCTACCGCTCCCCCGCTACCGCTCCCGCCGCTGACGTCCGAGCGTTGACGTCCTATAGGACGTCAACGCTCGGACGTTAGCGGGTGAGTGGGGGCGTTGGGGGGCTGGAGAGGATCAGAACAGGGAGTCGGACTCCGCCGTCGGCACCGCGGGGCCGGCGCGGTGCCCGGCCTGCGTCTCGCGTGCCGCCTGCCCGCAGAGCTCGTCGGCGCGCTCGTTGAAGTGGTTGCCGACGTGCCCGCGCACCCAGGTGAACGCGACCGGTCCGGTGCGCTCGGAGATCGCGCGCTCGATCCCCTGCACGAGGGCGAGGTTCGACACCGGCTTGCCGCCGGCCGTGCGCCAGCCCTTGCGCTTCCAGCCCGCGACCCACACCGACGCGCACTTGATCGCGTACTGCGAGTCCGACTCGATCTGCAGGTGGTCCGGGCCCGGGTGCGCCCCGATCGCCTCGAGCACCGCCATGAGCTCGGCGATCTGGTTGGTGCCCGACGCGATCCCGCCCGCCGCCGACGTCCCGTCGTGGTTGACCCAGGCCCAGCCGCTCGAGCCGCCGGGGTTGCGCAGGCAGGAACCGTCGGTGCTGACCGTGATCACGTGACACTCCTCGCGTAGCGCCCGGCAGTACCCGGGCGGGGAGCATTCTGCCCCGACACCGGCCGGGGAGAGGTGTTGACTGGCCCTCATGCCCCTGACCGGTGAGTACGAGCCGAGTCCCAACGCGTCGGAACCTCCGCCGAGAGTGGAGTAACCGCCCCATGAAAGGGCTTTCCAAGGGCGGTTACTCCACTCTCGGCGAGGTCGTTTCCTTGCGGTTGGGGAACGTGCTGCTGACGGGCGCGCGGCGGGAGCGGGCGGAGGACGTGGTCCGGCACCTGACCGCGGTGCAGTCGCAGGACTACGGCCCGGCGCTGTGGTCGCTGGGCCAGCGGTCGGTGCCCGACGGCGACGGCGTCGTGCCGCAGGCCGCCGTGCACGCTGCGTTCCAGGCGGGCCGGATCCTGCGCACCCACGTGCTGCGCCCGACCTGGCATTTCGTCCTGCCCGAGGATCTCCCCTGGCTGCTCGCGCTGACCGGGCCGCGCGTGCACCAGCTCAACGCGTACTACTACCGCCAGGCGAACCTCGACGCCGCCGCCTTCGCCCGGGCCGAGACGGTCCTTGCCCGCGAGCTGGCCGGCGGCGCGCACCTCACGCGTGCTCAGCTCGTCGGCCCGCTCGGCGCAGCGGGCCTGCCGACGTCGGGCCCGGGTCTCGCGTACGTGCTCATTCACGCCGAACTCGGGGGCCTGATCTGCTCCGGCCCGATGGTCGGACGGCAGCACACCCACGCGCTGCTCACCGATCGCGTGCCCGCCGGCCGGGTCCTCTCCCGCGGCGAGGCGCTCGCCGAGCTCACGCTGCGGTACTTCACGAGCCACGGCCCCGCGACCGCGAAGGACCTGCGCTGGTGGTCCAGCCTGACGCTCGCCGAGATCGCGGACGGCATCGCCGCAGCTGGCGACCGACTCGAGCGGACCGTCGTCGACGGCCTCACGCTCTACTCCGCGTCGGCGACGCGGACGCCGGCGCCCGAGAAGGCCCGAGCCGGCCCGGTGGTGAACCTCGTCCAGGGCTATGACGAGTACATCGTCGGCTACACCGAGAGCAAGCGCCTGCTCGACCCGACCGGGGTCGCGCGGGCCACCGCGCGCGAGACGAATCGGTTCAACAACCTGATCCTGCTCGACGGTGAGGTCGCCGGGAGGTGGAAGCGGACGGTCCGTCGCGATGACGTCCTCATCCGGCTCGACCTGCTGCGAGACCTAGACGCAACCGCCGCCCAAGCCCTCGATGCCGCGGTCGCCGACCACGCCACCTTCCTCGGCCTCCCCCTCGCCGAGGTCCCGCCCCCGGCCTGACCGCTCCCACGACTTGTCAGCCCGAGCGCGGTCCCCAGCCCGCGCACACGCTGACACATCAAGGCCGACGAAACGTGTCAGCCTGAACGCGGTCCCTGGACCGCGCACACGCTGACACGTCGAGGTGGCGGGGTGGATCGGAGCGTTCCGGGGGCGCTCGGTCGGGGGACGGCTACCGGGCGAGGGCGTTGATGAGGCGGGTGACGCTCGAGGTGAGTCCCCAGCGCTCGGCCAGGGCGACCAGGGCCTCCGGGTCCGCCGCGGTGAGCGGGACGGCGTCGTCGAACTCGCCCACCGGGGCGTCGGGCGCGACCCGCACGACGTTCGGCGCGACCTCGAGGTAGGCGGCCGCCTCGGTCAGTCGCGCGCGCTGGGTCGCGGTGAGCCCGCGGTCCCCGGAGTCCCGGGCAGCCAGGATCCCCGCGAGGTCGCCGTACCGCTCGAGCAGCGCGACGGCGGTCTTCTCGCCGATCCCGCGAACGCCCGGCAGCCCGTCGCTCGGGTCGCCGCGCAGCACGGCCATTTCGGCGTACGCCTGCCCGGTCGGCACCGCGTACTTCGCGAGCAGGCGCGCCTGGTCGACCACGTCCAGGTCGCTCACCCCGCGCGAGGTGTACAGCACCCGAACCCGCGTCTCGTCGTTCACGAGCTGGAAGAGGTCGCGGTCGCCGGTGACGATCTCGACGGGCGCCCGCCGG
>NZ_DATCNW010000174.1:0-8644 GCF_036565025.1 Pengzhenrongella sp. | reverse complement strand
TCCTATAGGACGTCAACGCTCGGACGTTACGGGGTTTTTTTCGGAGGGGGGTCTACTGGGCGAAGACTGTGGTGGCGAAGCTGTAGCGGGAGGCTCGGTAGAGGTGCTTGCCGTGCTCGATGGCGCGACCCGTGGCGTCGTAGGCGGTGCGCTCCATCGAGAGCAGGGCCGCCTTGGGCTTCTCGTCGAGCATGCGGGCCTCGGCCGCGGTCGCGGTGCGGGCGCCGATCTGCTGCTGGGCGAGATGGACCTCGATGCCGCGCTCGCGCAGGGCCGCGTACAGGCCGAGCTCGTTGAGCTCCTCGTAGGTGGGGGCGATCTCGAGCGCGAGGTGGTTGGTCATCAGCGCGAGCGGCTCGCCGTCCGCGTACCGCAGGCGGCGGACCGTGACCACGTCGGAGTCGAGCGGGATCTCGAGCACCTCGGTGATCTCGGGGGAGCCATGACCGACGCTGTACTCGAGGACGGTCGTCGTCGGCTTGCGGCCGCTGCCGGCGAGGTCGTCGAACAGGCTCGAGATGCCGACCTTCCGACGCACCCGCACGGGCGCCACCTGGGTCCCGACGCCGCGCTTGCGCACGAGCATGCCGAGGTCCACGAGCTCCTGGAGGGCGCGGCGGGCGGTCGGGCGGGACACCCGAAGCCGCTGGGCGAGGGCGATCTCGTTCTCCAGCCGCTCTCCAGGCGCGAGCGCGCCCGACTCGATGTTCAGCTCGATCGCCTTGGCCATCTGGTGGTAGAGCGGGATCGGGCTCGAACGATCGAGGTCGATGCGCAACATCGTTGCTTGGTCGCTGGACATGTCCCTGCGCATTCTCTAGTTGACCGAACAAATGCCGGTGATCTTCAGGACCGTGTTCTACCTGTACGGACATTCTCACCGGTTTGTCCACCTGGTGCACCATCGCACGTCGGATCCGGCCCGCGCGGCGGCCCGCCCGGCGTGTCGCGCCAAGGCCCGGATGTCCGTATGTTCGGACAAAGAGTTGACGATCGGCGGTCACGTGGTGCAGAGTCAAGGTGAGGCAGCGGTCAGCGGTGATCGATCGGGTGATCGCCGTGCTGATCGTGCCGCGCCTGCCCAACCGGGTGGCCCGCAATGACGTGGAAATCGACAGGAGCAACGGTGCGCCCAGACGTGGACGTCGTGACCATCGGCCGGTCCGGAGTGGACATCTACCCGCTGCAGACCGGCGTCGGCCTGGAGCAGGTCGAGACCTTCGGGAAGTTCCTCGGGGGCAGCCCGACGAACGTCGCGGTCGCCGCGGCCCGGTTGGGGCACTCGGTCGCCGCTCTCACCGGGGTCGGCGACGACCCGTTCGGCCGGTTCGTCCGCCAGGAGATGAACCGCCTCGGCGTCAGTGACGAGTACGTGATCACGTCGGCGAACCTCGCGACGCCCGTCACCTTCTGCGAGATCTTCCCGCCGGACGACTTCCCGCTGTACTTCTACCGCCAGCCCACCGCGCCGGACCTCCAGCTGCGGGTCGGGGACCTCCCGCTGGACCTCCTGCGCGAGGCCGAGTTGTTCTGGCTCACCGTCACCGGCCTCTCCGAGGAGCCGAGCCGAGCCGCCCACCACGCGGCGCTGGCCACTCGCGCCCGCGCTCGGCACACGGTCCTCGACCTCGACTACCGGCCAATGTTCTGGACCAGTGACCAGGACGCGAGCGAGCAGGTGCGCGCGTGCCTCGGCCAGGTCACGGTCGCGGTGGGCAACCGCGAGGAGTGCCAGATCGCCGTCGGCGAGACCGATCCGGAGCGGGCCGCGGACGCGCTGCTGGAGGCGGGCGTCGAGATCGCCATCGTGAAGCAGGGACCGACGGGAACTCTGGCCAAGACGCGTGACGAGCGGGTCGTCGTGCCGCCCACCGCGATCCGGGTCGTGAACGGGCTGGGGGCCGGCGACGCCTTCGGGGGATCGCTGTGCCACGGCCTGCTGAGCGGCTGGTCGCTCGAGCGCATCGTCGCCGGCGCGAGCGCGGCCGGCGCGATCGTGGCCTCCCGGCTCGAGTGCTCCACCGCCATGCCGACGGCCGACGAGGTCGAGGCAGTCCTGGCCGGTACGCCGGTCGCCGAGCTCAACGACATGAAGAGCAGGAGTGCCCGATGACCACGATCGACGAGATCGTCGAGGTGCGCACGCACGCCCCCGAAAGCATCGGCAAGGCCCTGCGGGACCGTCCGCGCGGCGCCATGCCCTCGGGGCGCGATGCCAAGCTCATGATCATCGCCGCCGACCACCCGGCCCGCGGGGCGCTGGCCGCCGGGGCCCACCCGACGGCGATGGCCGACCGCGGCGACCTGCTGGCGCGCTGCGTCGAGGCGCTCGGGCGGCCCGGGGTGCACGGCTTCCTGGGCACCGCGGACATGATCGAGGAGCTGGCGCTGCTCGGCGCGCTCGACGGCAAGCTCGTCTTCGGTTCGATGAACCGCGGCGGCCTGGCCGGCGCGCGGTTCGAGATGGACGACCGGTTCACGGGCTACGACGCCCGCGGCGTGACCGAGGCGGGCCTGGACGGCGGGAAGATGCTGATGCGCATCGACTACGACGACCCGCGCACGATCGAGACCATCGAGGGTTGCGCGCGCGCGGTCGACGAGCTCGCCGACCACCGCATGATCGCGATGGTCGAGCCGTTCATCTCCCGGCGGGTGGAGGGCAAGGTCCGCAACGACCTGACCCCCGACGCGGTGATCCACTCGATCGCCATCACCTCCGGGCTGGGCCGCACGTCCGCCTACACCTGGCTCAAGCTGCCCTGCGTGCCCGAGATGGAACGCGTCATGGCCGCCTCGACGATGCCGGCGCTGATCCTCGGCGGCGAGGTCGCCGAGGATCGCGACGCGGCCCTCGCCGGGTGGGCCAGTGCGCTCGCCCAGCCGGGGGTCAAGGGCCTGGTGATCGGCCGTTCACTGCTCTACCCGCCGGGCGACGACGTCGCGGCGGCCGTCGACGATGCGGTGGGACTGCTTTGAGCAACGACGACAAGCTCGTGATCCGGGCGGGGGAGACGGCCCACGGCCAGTTCCCGCTGGACCTCACGCCCGAACGCGCCGGCTGGACCTTCAGCGGCCTGAAGGTCCTCGAGCTGCCCGCCGGCGGCAGCCAGGAGCTGGCCACCGGCGACGACGAGGCCCTCGTGCTGCCGCTCAGCGGGGGATGCACGGTCGAGGCCGAGGGGGTCAGCTACGCGCTCACCGGCCGGCCGGATGTCTTCTCGGAGGTCACCGACTACCTCTACGTCCCGCGAGAGACGACCGTGACCATCACCTCGGCCCGCGGCGGGCGGTTCGCCCTCCCGACGGCGCGCGCCACCCGGCGCCTTGAGGTGTCCTACCGGCCGGCCACCGACGTCGTCGTCGCCCTGCGCGGTGCGGGCAGCGCCACCCGCCAGGTCAACAACTACGCGCTCGGGAACGACGTCGAGACCGATCACCTGCTGGCCTGCGAGGTCATCACCCCCGGCGGCAACTGGTCCTCCTACCCGCCGCACAAGCACGACGTGCACTCCGACGTCGAGCGCGAGCTCGAGGAGATCTACCTGTTCGAGGTGCGCGAGGGCCGAGGCGGTCCCGGCTTCGCGTTCCACCGGACGTACGGCACCGCCGAGCGTCCGATCGAGGTGTCCGAGGAGGTCCGCACCGGCGACGTGGTGCTGACCCCGCACGGGTTCCACGGCCCGTCCATGGCCGCCCCGGGCTATGACCTGTACTACCTCAACGTCATGGCCGGTCCGGCGACGGACGGGAAGTGGCTGATGACCGACGACCCGGCCCACCACTGGATCCGCGAGACCTGGGACGCCCAGGACACCGATCCGCGACTGCCGATGACCCGCCCCGCAGGCCCCGCCCCCTCGACCAAGGACGCCCAGTGAGCAACGACGCAGCGACCACCGCGCAGGGCACGATCCGGCTGACCGTCGGTCAGGCGCTGGTGCGGTTCCTCGCCAACCAGTACAGCGAGCGGGACGGCGTCGAGCAGCGGCTCATCCCCGGCGCGTTCGGGATCTTCGGCCACGGCAACGTGGCCGGCGTCGGGCAGGCGCTGCTGCAGAACGACCTGGACCCGGCCGACGGCGAGAACCGCCTGAAGTACTACCTCGCCCGCAACGAGCAGGGCATGGTGCACGCCGCTGTCTCCTACGCGCGCACCAGGAACCGGATGCAGGCCTTCGCGTGCACCGCGTCCATCGGCCCCGGCTCGACCAACATGATCACCGGCGCCGCGCTGGCCACGATCGACCGCATCCCGGTGCTGATCCTGCCGTCGGACACGTTCGCCACCCGGTCCCCGGACCCGGTCCTGCAGCAGCTCGAGGACCCGCGGAGCCTGGACATCTCGGTGAACGACGCCTTCAAGCCCGTCTCGCGGTTCTGGGACCGGATCAACCGCCCCGAGCAGCTGATCCCGAGCGCCCTGGGCGCGATGCGGGTGCTCGCCGACCCGGCCGAGACCGGTGCCGTCACCATCTGCCTGCCCCAGGACGTGCAGGCCGAGGCCTTCGACTGGCCGGTCGAGTTCTTCCGCAAGCGCGTCTGGCACGTGGCCCGGCCCGTCCCGGAGCCCGCCGCCCTGGCCCGCGCGGTCGCGGTCATCCGGTCCGCGCGCAAGCCGCTGCTCATCGCCGGCGGCGGGGTCATCTACTCGGAGGGCTCGGCCGCGCTCGCGGCCTTCGCCGACGCGACCGGGATCCCGGTCGCGGACACCCAGGCGGGCAAGGGCGCGATCAGCTTCGAGCACCCCGCCTCGGTCGGCGGGGTCGGCTCGACCGGCAACGACGCGGCCAACGCGCTCGCCGCCGAGGCCGACGTGATCATCGGCGTCGGGACGCGCTACTCCGACTTCACCACCGCGAGCCACACCGCGTTCCGCAACCCGGACGTGCGGTTCGTCAACCTCAACGTGCTCGGGTTCGACGCGGCGAAGAACTCCGCCGAGATGGTCGTCACCGACGCCCGCGAGGGCCTCGCGGCCCTGACCACCGCACTCGACGGGTTCCGCGTGGAGGAGGCCTACCGCGCCCGGGTCGCCGGCCTCGTCGCGGACTGGGCCAGGGTTACCGACGAGTGCTACCACCGCGACCACTCCCCGCTCCCGGCGCAGACCGAGGTGTTCGGCGCGCTCAACGAGCTGATGGCCGACGACGACATCGTCATCAACGCCGCCGGGTCCATGCCCGGCGACCTGCAGGCCCTGTGGCGTGCGCGCAGCCCGATCCAGTACCACCTGGAGTACGGCTTCTCGTGCATGGGGTACGAGATCCCGGCGGCCATGGGCGCCAAGCTGGCCGCACCGGACAGCGAGGTGGTCGCGATCGTCGGCGACGGGACCTACCAGATGCTCCCGCAGGAGATCGCGACGATCGTCTCGGAGAACCTCAAGGTCATCATCGTGCTGCTGCAGAACCACGGCTTCGCCTCGATCGGCGGGCTCTCGGAGTCCCGCGGGTCGCAGCGGTTCGGCACGAAGTACCGGATGCGGGACGCGGCCACCGGGCGCCTGGACGGCGAGTACGTGCCGCTGGACCTGGCGGCCAACGCGCGCAGCTTCGGCGCCGACGTCTTCGAGGTCTCGACCATCGAGGAGTTCCGCCACGCCTACGTCAAGGCCGCCGCGTCGTCGCACACGACCGTCATCCATATCGAGACCGACCTGTACGGGCCGAACCCGCCGTCGTCGGCCTGGTGGGACGTCCCCGTCTCGCAGACCTCGCGACTGGAGAGCACCCGGACGGCCTACGGCGAGTATCTGCAGCAGAAATCGGACCAGCGCCACTACCTCTGAATCACGTTCAGCTCCGCGCGACATTCGTCCTCCCAGAGAGTGAGAAGAACACGATGACCATCACCCAAGAAGCTTCCAGCGCCGCCTCCGCCGCCGCCCCCGTGGTCACGGTCAAGCACTGGATCAACGGCCGCGAGACCGAAGGCACCACCGGTCTGTCCCAGCCGATCTACAACCCGTCCACGGGTGAGGTGTCCGGGCACGTCGCGCTGGGCGACGCCGAGACGGTGGCCGAGGCGGTGCGGGCCGCGACCGCGGCCCAGAAGTCCTGGGGCCGGATGTCGCTGGCCAAGCGCACCACGATTCTGTTCCGCATGCGCGAGCTGATGATCACCCACGACCTCGAGCTCGGCCAGATCATCTCCGCCGAGCACGGCAAGACCGTCGACGACGCCCGCGGCGAGATTGCCCGTGGCCGCGAGACCATGGAGTTCGTCTGCGGCATCAACCAGGCGTCCAAGACCGAGTTCAGCTCGGACGCGTCGACCGGCGTCGACGTGCACACCCTGCGCCAGCCGCTCGGCGTCGTCGCCGGGATCACACCGTTCAACTTCCCGGCCATGGTGCCGCTGTGGATGCACCCGGTCGCGATCGCCGCCGGCAACGCGTTCATCCTCAAGCCGTCCGAGCGCGACCCGTCCGCGTCGATCGTCATCGCCAAGCTGTACCAGGAGGCCGGGCTGCCCGACGGCGTCTTCAACGTCGTGCACGGCGGCAAGGTCGCCGTCGACGCGATCCTCGACGACGACGGCATCTCGGCCGTCTCGTTCGTCGGGTCCACGCCGATCGCCAAGTACGTCCACCAGCGGGCCACCGCCAACGGCAAGCGCGCCCAAGCCCTCGGCGGCGCGAACAACCACGCCATCGTGATGCCCGACGCGAACATCGCCTTCGCCGCGTCGCAGATCTCGTCCGGGGCCTTCGGCTCCGCGGGGGAGCGCTGCATGGCCCTGCCGGTCGTCGTCGTCGTCGGCGACGCCGCGGAGCCGCTGCTCGCCGCGCTCAAGGTCGAGGCCGAGAAGATCAAGGTCGGACCCGGCAGCGCCGCGGACACCGACATGGGCCCGGTCATCACCCCGGCTTCCCGCCAGCGCGTGCTGGACCTCACCACCGAGGCGATCGACGCCGGCGCGGTGGCGGTCGTCGACGGTCGCACGCTGGTGGTCGACGGCTTCGAGAACGGCTTCTACGTCGGCCCGACGATCCTCGACAACGTGACGACCGACATGCGGGCCTACACGGACGAGGTCTTCGGGCCGCTGCTGACCGTCGTGCGGGTCGACAGCTACGAGGCGGCCATCGAGCTCGTCAACTCGTCGCCGTTCGGCAACGGTGCGGCGATCTTCACCGGCTCGGGCGAGATCGCCCGCCAGTTCTCGGTCGAGGTCGAGGTCGGCATGGTCGGCATCAACGTGCCGATCCCGGTCCCGGTCGGGTACTTCTCGTTCGGCGGCTGGAAGGCCTCGCTGTTCGGCGACCACCACGCGCACGGTCCCGAGGGCTTCCGCTTCTACACCAAGGCGAAGGTCGTCACGACCCGCTGGCCGCACCAGGAGACCGCGGCGAGCGCGAGCATGAACTTCCCCGGCAACAACTGAGCTCCGCACGTCCCGACAAGACAGAGAGATTCACGCAATGACGCAGACATCATTCCAGCCTGACCTCTCCCGCAACCCGGACCCGCGCTACAACAAGCTCGTCGTCGGCACGGCGCCGGACTCCTGGGGGGTGTGGTTCCCGCAGGACTCCAAGCAGATCGACTGGGAGACGACGCTCGACGAGATGGCCGAGGCCGGCTACAAGTACATCGAGACCGGCCCGTTCGGGTACTTCCCGACCGACCCGGCCACCCTCCAGCGGGAGATGGCCAAGCGCGGCCTGACGGTGATCGCCGGCACCCAGTTCGGCATCCTGCACAAGGCCGACCAGTGGGCGAACACCGAGCTCGAGATGCGCCGAAACGCCGCGGTGCTCAAGGCCGTCGGTGCGACGTTCCTCATCTACCTGCCGCCGCTGTTCCGCTCGGACAAGACGTGGGAGTTCACCGACGAGCGCGTGCTGTCCGACGAGCAGTGGGCGCTGTACACCGCAAACGCCAACCGGCTCGGCAAGATCCTCTCCGACGAGTACGGCATCACGATGGTCGTGCACCCGCACGGGGACTCCCACATCGAGACCCGCGCGGACATCGACCGGTTCTTCGCCGACACCGACCCGCAGTACGTGTCCTTCTGCCTCGACACCGGGCACATCGTGTACGGCGGCGAGGACCCGATCAACATCGTCCGGGACTACCCGGACCGGATCGGGTTCGTGCACATCAAGGCGATGGACCCCGACCTGGTCGCCGAGGCGCACGAGAAGGACTGGCCGTTCGGCGAAGCCATCTCGCGCGGCGCGAGCGTCACCCCGCCAGCCGGCCAGCCGGAGATGACAGCCCTGGTCGACGCGCTCGCGGGCCTCGATCGGGAGATCATCGTCGTCGTCGAGCAGGACCTGTACCCGGTCAAGTTCGACTTCCCGCTGCCCAACGCGATCGCCACCCGGGAGTACCTCGCCGAGTGCAACCTCGGTGCCCGCTCGACCACGTAGATCGCAAGGAGCTGACATGACGGTCAGGATCGGCATCATCGGCCCCGGCGGAATGGGCCAGGCGCACATCGAGCGCATCACGAACCTGCTGTCCGGCGGGAAGGTCGTCGCGGTCACCGACCTCGACCCCGCGCGGGCCGCGAAGGTCGCCGAACCCATCGGCGCGACCGTCTACTCGGACGGTGCCTCGCTGATCGCGGCGGACGAGATCGACGCCGTCATGGTCACGAGCTTCGGCCCGGCCCACGAGGAGTCCGTCAT
>NZ_DATCNW010000173.1:0-11602 GCF_036565025.1 Pengzhenrongella sp. | reverse complement strand
GCTTTGCGAGAGCCAAGCGGCCCCTCGACCTGGGCCAACGAACCTTCACGTGCTCGACCTGCGGCCTCACCGCAGACCGAGACGCGAACGCTGCCAGGGTGATCCTGGCTGTGGCAGAACGGGGCCACACCAGTGTTGACGACGTAAGACACCTGCCACCACCCTCCGGGTCGGTTGCGGTTGCGGTCTGAGCTGGAAATCCCCCGGACTCATCCGTGGGGAACCGTTAACGGTTCGTCCTCATCTCCAGGCGCGTGACGCCCAGTCCGGCCACCACCGTACGGGCGCGGGGACCCACCAGCCGCGCGGACCAGGGCGCCGATGCGCCGTCGGCCTCGACCGTGACCGTCTCACCGGTCCGGGTCACGGTGAACGTGGCCGCGACGGCGCCGCCGAGCGCCGGCACGATCGTCACCGAACGGTGGCCGTCCGCGATCTGGTACAGGTCCAGGCGCACGCCGTCGGCGTAGTCGTAGTCGGGCCGGTCATCGCGGGCGCCGATCGGCAGCACGGTGCCGGGGCGCACGAGCAGCGGCAGGGAGTCCAGCTCGTGCCGCTCGGCGACCCAGCGCGGCCCGGTCACCTCGGCACCGGTGAGCAGGTGGGTCCAGGTCCCCTCCGGGACGTAGTACTCGACGTCCCCGGCCGCCGAGAACACCGGCGCGACGAGCAACGAGTCCCCCAGCATGTACTGGGTGTCGATGCTCGCCACGCCCCGGTCGGCCGGGAACTCGAGCAGCATCGGGCGCATCATCGGCCAGCCCGCGCCGTGCGCCTCGCCGGCGACGCGCGCCAGGTAGGGCATCAGGGACAGCTTGAGCTTGGTGAACTTCCGGGTCACGTCCACCGCTTCGTCGTCGAAAGCCCACGGCACCCGCACCGAGCCGGAGCCGTGCATCCGGCTGTGCGAGGACAGCAGGCCGAACGCGAGCCAGCGCTTGAACACGGCCGGGTCGGGGGTGCCCTCGAAGCCGCCGATGTCGTGGCTCCAGTACCCGAAGCCGGACAGCGCGAGGGAGAGCCCGCCGCGCAGCGACTCGGCCATCGCGTCGAAGGTGGAGTAGCAGTCGCCACCCCAGTGCACCGGCATCTGCTGGCCGCCGGCGGTCGCGGAGCGCGCGAACAGCACGGCCTCGCCCTCACCGCGCGCCGCGACGAGCAGGTCGAAGACGGACCTGTTGTAGATCTGCGCGTAGTAGTTGCGCATGCCCTCGGGGTTGGAGCCGTCGTGCCAGACGACGCCCTCGGTGGGGATGCGCTCACCGAAGTCGGTCTTGAACGCGTCGACGCCCATCCCGAGCAGCCGCTCGAGGTGCCCGGTGAACCAGGCCTTGGCGGCCGGGTTGGTGAAGTCGACCAGGCCCATCCCGGCGACCCACAGGTCCGACTGCCACACCGAGCCGTCGGTGCGCTTGAGCAGGTAACCGCGGGCGGCACCCTCGGCGAACAGCGGCGAGCGCTGCGCGATGTACGGGTTGATCCACACGCAGATCTTCAGGCCGCGGGCCTTGAGCCGGCCGAGCATCGCCTCGGGGTCGGGGAAGGTGCGCGGGTCCCACTCGAAGTCGCACCAGTTGAACTCACGCATCCAGAAGCAGTCGAAGTGGAACACCGACAGCGGCAGGTCGCGCTCGGCCATCTGGTCGATGAACCCCGAGACGGTCTGCTCGTCGTAGTCGGTGGTGAACGACGTCGAGAGCCACAGGCCGAAGGACCACTCCGGGACGCGCGCCGGGCGACCGGTCAGCGCGGTGTACTTGCGCAGGATCTCCTTGGGTGTGGGGCCGTAGATCACGAAGTACTCGAGCGACTGGCCCTTGACGGAGAACTGGCTGCGCGAGACGAGCTCGGAGCCGACCTCGAAGGACACCAGCTCGGGGTGGTTGACGAACACGCCGTACCCGCGGTTGGTCAGGTAGAACGGCACGTTCTTGTACGCCTGCTCGCTCGACGTGCCGCCGTCGGCGTTCCAGATGTCGACGCTCTGCCCGTTCTTGACCAGCGGCCCGAACCGCTCGCCGAGGCCGTACACGTACTCCCCCACCCCGAGGCTGAGCTGCTCGTGGACGTAGTGCGAGCCGTCGTCGGTCGCGACCAGGCCGATGCCCTTGTGGGCGCTCGAGGTGAGCACCGCGCCGTCGGCCTCGAAGTCCACCCGCCAGGTGTCCCCGCGGTGCACGCGCACCGACAGGGCGCCCGAGGTGAGCACGCCTGCGTCGTCGTCGATGACGACCTTGACCGGGACGCGGTCGGCGCCTGTCAGGACGTAGTGCGGTCCCGGGTCGTTCGCGCCCTGGTGGTGCTCGATCCGGACGCGGATCACGTCGTCGGCCGGAGAGCTGTACGTGAGGGTCGCGATCGGTCGGTTGAGCACGTCCCCGCGCTTGGCGATCTTCGCGGTCGGCGCGTAGACGGTCATGGCGTCGTCGCCCGGCCAGATGTCGTACGCCTGCGCCGGGTGCAGGGGGTGCATCCCCGCGCGAACCATCCAGTAGCCGTCGGTGAACTTCATGCGCGGGGCCTCGTCACTGTCGTTGCAGGGAGCTACTTCACCGCGCCGGCAGTGATGCCGCGGGTGAGAGTGCGCTGGAAGATGAAGAAGAAGATGACCGCCGGCAGCAGGCTGATCAGCGAACCGGCATTGATCGTCGGCGCGTCCATCAGCCGGTCGCCCTGCAGCGAGGCCAGGGCCACCGGGATGGTCTGGGTCGCGTTGTCGATGAGCATGACCAGCGGGATGAAGAACTCGTTCCAGGTCCAGATGAAGAAGAAGATGACCAGGACCGACAGGGTCGGGCGGCTGATCGGGTACACCACGCGCCACAGGACCTGCCACTTGTTCGCGCCGTCAAGCGCCGCAGCCTCGAGCACCGAGAGCGGGAAGGTCGCGAAGACCGAGCTCAGCAGGTAGGTGCCGAACGCGCTCTGGATCACGATGAAGATGATGATGACCGACCACTGGTTGTTGTACAGGCCGACCTGCTTGGCCAGGTAGTACAGCGGGTAGATCAGCGACTCCTGCGGCAGCATGTTCGCGAGCAGGAACACCCCCACGATCCACAGCCGGCCCTTCACCCGGCCGATGCCCAGCGCGTACGCGTTGAACAGCGAGACTCCGGTGGCGCCGATCGCGACCGCGGAGCTGATCCAGATCGAGTTGACCAGCTTCCCGGGGAAGTGCACCCGCTGCCAGAAGTTGACCAGGCCGTCGAAGTACAGGTGCGAGGGCAGGCTGATCGGGCCGTTGGCCGCGTACTCGGCCGGGGACTTGAACGCGTTGAGCACCATGATCGCGAACGGGACCATCATCGTGATCGCCACGAGCACGGCGGCCGCGAGGATCAGCCAGCGCATCGAGCCGCGCTGGTGGCGGTTGCGCTTGCGGACCGCGGGCGCCGACGACGGCGGTCGCCGGCTCGAGGCGCCGGGCGCGCCGGGCGTGCCGGGCGCGCCGGGCGTGCCGGGCGCCGGTGGCAGGACGGCGGGTGCGGTGGCCATGGTTACAGCCGCTCCTTGCGCTCGCTCGCGGCCTGCGCGCGGATGAACCCGAGCGCGACGACGATCACGATGATCGTGAGCACGGTCGCGATCGCAGCGCCGTAGCCCACCTGGGACTTGGGAAAGAAGTTCTGGTAGGAGAAGTACGACGGCACGTTGGTCGTGTTCTCCGGACCGCCCTTGGTCAGCACGTAGATCGGGCCGAAGACCTTCAGCGCCGCGATCGTGCAGGTCAGCGTCACGACGAACGTCTCGGGCTTGATCTGCGCGAGCGTGATCGCCCGGAACCGGGCGAACCAGCCGGCGCCGTCGAGCTCGGCGGCCTCGTAGAGCTCGGGGTCCACACGCTGCAGCGCGGCCATGAAGATGACCACCGGGTAGCCGACCTGAACCCAGATCATCACCATCATCACCGTGGGCAGCGCGGTCGTGGTGTCGCCGAGCCAGTTCAGCGCGAGCGAGTCGAGCCCGATCTGTCGCAGGAACACGTTCAGCGCGCCGGTCTGGGGGTTGAGGATCCAGCCCCACAGGATGCCGGCGACCGCGACGGGCAGGATCTGCGGCAGGTAGTACGTCGCGCGCAGCGCGCTGGCGACCTGGCCGTTGAACCGCTTGCCGAGGTAGTCGAACAGCACGGCCGCGAGCAGCAGGCCGAGCAGGGTGGGCACGACCACCATCGCGATGATCATCGCGACCGAGTTGCGGAACGAGAGCCAGAAGGTCTCGTCCGCGAACAGGCGGGTGTAGTTGTCCAGGCCGGTGAACTGGGGGGTGCCCAGGCCGGGCCACTTGGTGAAGCTCAGGTAGACGTTCATCGCGAACGGCAGTGCGATCACCGCGAGGAACAGGATTCCGCCCGGGATCAGGTAAAGCCAGTACACGCCTCGCCCGGCGCCGAACCGGCTGCCGCCCCCGGAGCCGCGCGGGCGGCGCGCGACGGGGCGCTGGGCCGTGGTTGTTGCCATGGTGCTCGTGCCTCTCGTTCAGCGGGGTTGCCCCGCGGGGCGCCGGTCCCTCATGCCAGGAGCCCTTGGTCTCCGGTGGGACCGGCGCCGCGCGGCGGACGGGGTTGCTGGGCGACCTACATGTTGGCGACGCCGTCGTCGTAGGCCTTGCCGATCGTGTCCAGGACCTTCGCGGGCGGGGTCGAGGAGTTGATCAGCGACTGGAAGCCCGAGACCAGGACGTCGTAGTAGCCGGGCACCGGCCAGTCGGGGTAGAACGCCAGGCCGTCGTTGTCGAGGAGCTTGTTGAACTGGGTGATGAGCTCGGAGGACTTCGGGTCCGTGATGTCCTTCGCGTTCGCCGCGACGGGCAGGCCACCGTTGTTGCCGATGATCGCCTGGATCTCGGGCCGCATCGTGATGTCGATGAAGTCATAGGCGAGGTCCTTGGCCTTGGAGTTCTTCGGGACCACCCAGAGGTTGCCCGACGAGCCGGCGTTGAGCTTGTTGCCGGGGAAGTTGAAGATGCCCCAGTCGGTCTTGGCCATGTCGGTCACGAAGCGGCCGTACCACCAGCTGCCCGAGACCAACATCGGCGACTTTCCGCTGATGAAGTTCACCCCGGCGTCCTCGGCCTTCAGGCTCGCGGAGTCCTTCGCGATGTAGCCGGCCTTGACCCACTGGGCGAAGGTGTCGGCGCCGTACTTGAGCGGGTCGGCCTGGAAGTCGACCTTGCCCTTGTACATCTGGTAGTTGTTCACGAAGCCGCGGTCGGCCTTGCTCAGCGCGAGCTCGTAGTAGAGCTGGCCTGCCGGGTACTCGGCGCCGCTCATCGCGAGCGGGGTGACGCCCTTGGCCACGAACTTGTCCATGTCGGCGGTCATGTCATCGAGGGTGGTCGGCACCTCGAGGCCGGCGGCCTTGAACATGTCCTTGTTGTAGTAGACCGTGACGAACTCGCCGTAGTTCGGGATGCCGTACCACTTGCCCGAGCCCATGACGCCCTTGTCGTAGCGCGCGGTGGTCTGCAGGCTCGGTGCGAGCTTGGAGTCCCAGCCGCGGTCCTTGGCGACCTTGGACAGGTCGGTCAGCAGGCCCTGGGAGGAGAGCAGGCCCGCGGTCGCGTTGCCCTTGTTGTACTCCAGGAGGTCCGGTCCCTGGTCGGAGCTGAGGACCATGCCGGCGGTCTGCTGGATCTGCTCGAAGGCCTTCCGCTCGAACTTGACCTTGACGCCCTTGTGCTCCTTCTCGAACACCCTGATGGACTCGTCCCAGGCCTTGCCCATCGCACTGTCGGCGCCCTCGTAGTGCCAGAGCTTGAGCGTCTTGGCGCCGGACGCCCCTTCGTCGGACGAGCCGTTCGACGAGCCGCCGGTGCCCCCGCAGGCGGCCAGGGCGAGCGGGATGATCGCGAGCACGGCTATCAGGCCGGCGCGCTTGGGGGTGCGCAACATGTCTCTCTCCTCGTTGGGTGCTTGTGTTTCGGTGCTTGCTACGGGACGGGTCCGGCGCTCCGGCCCGGGACGAGCGGGCAGGTCAGGAGCACCGGGTCGCGGGCGATGGCGCCGCTCGCGCCCAGGAGGGCGAGCAGGGCGGTCACCGGCGAGCCCGGCCGAGATCGGCGCCCGGGGAGGCCATGGTGGTCAGCGCCGGGTTGCTCATCGCGGCGACCCCGGGCGAGCTGACGATCGACAGGATCGAGAAGTCCCGCGGGATCTGCCGGCCGCGAACCTGGAGCTCGACCATCGCGCCGAAGGTCGCGATCTCGTTCATGGTGATGACCGCGGTGAGACCCGGCTCGCGGGCAAGGAGCTCGGACATTGCGGCCCGCCCGGCGCCCGGGTTCTCCTGCGACCAGACCGCATGCGGAGCGAGCCCGCGTCGGCGCATCGCGGCCGCGTAGCCCTCGTCGGCGCGCAGGGTCGGGCCGTACCCGTCGGCGCGGCTCGCCGCCGAGTGGTTCAGAAAGGCGATCCGCTGGTGACCGAGGGCGGCGAGGTGCCCGACGGCGTCGTCGGTCGTGCGGGCGAAGTCGACGTCGACGTACGAGAGCCCGGCCACCTGCGAGGTACGGCCGATCATCGTGAAGGGCAGTCCGGTCGCGCGAAGCGCATCGACACGCAGGTCCTCGAGTCGGACCTCCATGAGCAGGACGCCGTCGGCCTGGCCCTGCCGGGCGAGGTCGCGGATCCGTTGCGACTGGTTCGGTCCGAGCGGCCACAACACCAGGTGGTAGCCGTGCCGCCCGGCCGTCTCGGCCGCGCTGGCGACGAACTCGCTCACCGTGCCGCCGATGCCCTGCGCCATGGCCGGCAGGGTCAGGGCGAGGACGTGGGTCCGGCGGCTCGCGAGGCTGCGAGCAGCGGCGTTGCGTTGGTAGCCCAGCTCGGCCATCGCCTCACCGATGCGGGCCTTGGTGCTCGACGAGACCGGGCGGGTGTCGCTCAACGCGTACGACACGGTGCTCACGGAGACTCCGGCGAGGGCCGCGACGTCCTGCATCGTTGCCATCTCAGCCTCCGTTGGCCGTCGTTGTGGAGCAGTTCCGTGATCGAAGCGCTTCGTCGAAGCGCTTCGATGGTTGATCATGCAGCAGGGATGCGTCGCCGTCAAGCCCCCGGGCGTGGAATTGAGCGAGAAGTAGCTGCGCGGTACGACGCGCACCGATCTCGGTCGCGAGGCTTGTCCCGAGCCCCGCAGACAAGGGACACTCGGCGGCCATGAGCTCAGTCAGCGGGAAAAGACCACGGCCGAAGCAGAAGCCCGACCCCTCAGGCGATCCGCTACGAGCAGCCCTCGACGCCCTCTATCTCCCCCTGGCACACGAACTTCGGTCGTCGCTGCGCTCGGACGACCCGCTGCACGCCGAGGCCGCCGTCTCCGCCTTCCTCGGGCAGCTCTGGGCAGCCGACGGAATAGACGGCGAGTTTCCGACGATGATCATCGATGCCTTCATCGGCGACCTCGCCACCCGCGCGGCCCCGGAGTCCACCGCGGCGCTTGTTGTGCTCGCGCAGCTGGCACCCGCCGAATCCTCCCGCGACCTCGCCACCCGACTCCTGACCGAGCAGTCACCCCAGGCGCCTCGACCCGGCTGGGCCGACGCGATCGGCGCGCGCTCCCCGGGACCCGTGATGGTCTTCGCCGACGAGTACGGAGACCAGGCGCAGCTCGCCCTGGAGTTCACCGGGCCGCGCAGATCCCACGTGCTGATGGCGCTCATCGACTACTCCCACCTGGGCGCATGGTGCCCGGACCTCTTCCTCGTCCAGGACGCCGAGGTGCTGCACCCGGTGATGGCGGAGCGGGCCCGCGCCAGGAAGGGCCTGTCGCGGCTCGTTCCGCTCCATCCCGCGGCCGCCGCCGTCCTGATCCGGCGGGCGATTGCGGCCACGGACCTGACGCACGAGCCCGACGTGGCCGACTCCTACATCGAGACCCTTGCCCTCGCGCTCGCTCGACTCCGGCTGGTCGAAGCAAGCACCGACACCCGGGCCGAGGACGCCGTCGCCGTCGGCGAGGCGCTGCGGGCGGCCGGGCTGCACGCAACGTCGCCGCTGGAGGATCCGGCAGTCATCGAGCCCGCGGAGCGCGAGGCGCTCGTACGGCGGTTCCTCGGATCGGTGCCCGCGGCGGCGCTCGCCGACGTGGCCCCCGACGTGGTGCAGGTCCTGGTAAGGCTCCTGGTCGACTACGGCTGCGACCTCGACGACGGTCGTCCGCTGCGCGTCAGCGCCGTGAAGCTCGGCAACTTCCTCCTGCGTTGGATGCCGCGCCAGGTGACCCTCGACAGGGACGTGCGGACCGCCCTCCCGCCCGTGATCGAGGCGTGGGTCGAGTTCGCGATCGGGCTCTCGGGGCTGGCACCCGAGGCCGTCGCCGAGCTGCGCGCGGCCCTGCCTGACCTCATCGCGGAATTCGCGACCCTGCGCGACAGTGCGGAAGGCGTCGGGCCGGCTCGACGCCGTAGCCAACGGGGGCAGTGAGGTCCCGGGCCGGGAAGAGGCACGGGTCCCCGCTAGAGGTCCCGGAACCGCTCCTGTGCGGACTGCCGGGTCGTGCCGAGGGTGTCTCCGACCTGCTGCCAGGTCACGCCTTGCCTGCGCGCCTCGTGCACGGCCTGGCGCAGGTGGAGGTCGGCGTCGTTGAGGGCGTCGCGTGCGGCCCGGATCGCGTGCACGTGGCTGTCGTGGATCGAGCCGGTGTCTTGGGCTGATTCGGGAGTCGTCATCTGTCAACCGTAACCTGACAACTCACCATCCACACATGACCATCGGGATCGCAGAACGCACCCGTGTAGCCCCACGGCAGCTGTTCGGGTGCGGTGACGATCTCGGCGCCCGCGTGGCGGGCTCGCTCGAGCAGATCGTCCACGTCACCGGTGCTCGCCACGGGCAGATTGAGGACGCATTCGCTCTGCCCGCGCCCCGCCACCTCGCGCGTCGCCGATCACCCAGCCGAAGCCGCCGCTGGGGATCAGCATGAGCAGGACGGCATCGTTGAGGACGAGCTGCAGCGGCTCGCAGAACGCCGTGGTCCGCGAGATCACCGGTCGCGGTGAGGCCGAGGGCCTCGCGGTAGAACGTGAACGACGTCCGGCGGTCTGCGATCGGCAGGCTGACGATGACACGTGAGAACGGCACTGGCGGGTCTCCTCTGGGTAGGACGGGAGGCTGGAGTCGAGCTAGCCACGCGGCGGCTTCGGCAGCACGACCACCGCCTGAACCGGGAAGTGGTCGCTCGGTAGCTGACCGTGACTGGCGTAGGCGTTGATGGAGCTCGCGCGAGTGCGTACGTCGGGCGAGCTCAGGATCCAGTCGATCCTGGTCCCGGCCGCAGACGTCGGAGCCTTCGGGAGATATCCGTGGAACGTGTCGAGGCGCGGACCGGTCGTCAGCGCCGCCGCCCAGGTGTCCACGAAGGGACCAGCGGTGACGAGCCGGTCGTACACCGCTCCCCCCGGCCCCCCGGCCTCGTTGAAGTCGCCGGTGAGGAGAACCGGCAGCTTCGGCTCCTGCCGGATCATCCGGTCGAGCACGAGGTCGGCGGACTTGGTCCTGGCCTCGGCGCTGAAGGCCTCGAAGTGCGTGTTCAGCTCGTAGAACTGCGCACCCGAAGCGCGGTCCAGGAACCTGACCCAGGTCACCATCCGGGTGCAGCAGCCGCCCCACGACCTCGAACCCGGGTCGTCCGGGGTGTCCGAGAGCCAGTAGTGACCGAACTCGAGCGGCGTCAGACGCTCGGTGTTGTAGAACACCTGCATCGCCTCGCCCTGCCCGTCGCCGTCGCGTCCCGTGCCGATGCCGGCGTAGTGCGTCGGCAGGTCGGCCTCGATGTCGAGCAGCTGCTGGAGCAGGCCCTCCTGCGTGCCGATGAGGTCGGGCCTCTCCTGGTGCAGCAGCAGCTTGACGACAGGTCGGCGCTCGGACCAGGAGTTGGGCGGGGCGTCACCGGCGAACCGCAGGTTGAAGGTCATGACGTGCAGATCCGGGGACTCGTCGCGGGCAGGGCTCAGATCGGTGCCGTCGGCCATAGCGGGGGATGCTAAACCCCGGGTCATGCCGACCGCCAACAGCAGCACGAGCGGGGCGGGGCGCGGCGGGGCGCGGCGGAGCGGGGCGGAGCGGGGCGGAGCGGGGCGGGGCGGGTCTCGCCGAGGCAGGTCGACGTCGGCCGCTGTCGATCTGGAGCCCCGGCGTTCGTATAGGCAGTGCGAGCCGGCATCGCCCCGGCCGCACCGAGGCAGGGAGCGGCGAAGATGCGCTGAATTGTTGTGACAATGAGCGTGACGCTCGACGGAGTGATGCAGGCGCCGGGACGGTCCGACGAGGACGTCCGCGGCGGCTTCACCCACGGCGGCTGGGCGGTGCCCTTCAACGACGCCGTGATGGCGCAGAAGATGGGCGTGGGCATGGCTCAGACGGGCGCGATGTTGTTCGGGCGGCGGACCTACGAGGACTTCATCGGCGCGTGGGCGCACCGTACGGACGGCAACCCGTTCACCGAGATGATGAACAACGTCCAGAAGTACGTCGCCTCCAGCACCCTCGCCGAGCCGCTGCCGTGGATGAACTCGACGTTGCTCGCGGGCGACGCCGCCGACGCGGTCGCGGGACTCAAGAAGGAGGAGGGTCGGGACATCGCCGTGATCGGCAGCGGTGACCTGGTGCGGTCGCTCGCGGCGCGCGCACTGGTGGACCAGTACACGCTGCTGATCCATCCGCTTGTGCTGGGCTCGGGTCGGCGGCTGTTCCCCGACGGCGCACCGCCGGCGAGCCTGCACCTCATCGACAGCGTGGCCACGGGCACCGGCGTGATCATCGCGACCTATACGGCGGGCTGACGCGCGGTTTCGCGGTAGTCCCGGGATTCGGCGGCCGAGGCGAGCGGGCAAGGTGCCTGAGTCTGTTACTTGATGATGCGTCGCCGGATGCCGGATGCCGGATGATCGGCCGATATCTCATCTATCAGCGGTAGCTGCGCGCGCTGCAACAGGCGTCGAAATTATGCACAGGAATTTGCGTCCACCTATAGACATTCTCGATCCGTCCGGTATCATAGAACACATGTATGATGGCGATTTCGACAAGGATGGCGACGAACCTGTCGCTGCCTTTGTTGAGCCGTCGGCGGAATTGTTGGCTTTGTGGGCGGTCGACGACGCGCGGTATGAGGATCCGAAGCTCTTGGCCGCCGAGGTCGCGGAGTTCTTGGAGCGGGAGGCGTTCTTCGAGGCGCTGGCGCGCTGTGAGGACGAGCCCCCGCGGCCGTGCGAGCGGATGGACCTGGCGCCGGGGTCCGCGGCCCTGGCGACCTGGGCCGACTCGGTGGACTCCGAGACGCTGCCGGACTACGAGCTCGTCGAGCAGATCGCCGCGCTGGAACGGACCGCGTCCTGGGCCAAGGCCCGCCAGCTCGCCGCGGTCGAGGTGCTCTCCCGGCGCGATGCGATGAACCCGGCCTGGCCCGTCGCGGTCTCCCAGTCCGGCATCGTCGGCGAGGAGATCGCCGCCCGGCTCGGTACCTCCCGGCAGGCCGGCCGGGAGCTGGTCGAGGCCAGCAAGCTGCTCGCCGGCGAGCTGATGGCGACCGGGGACGCGTTGGAGGTCGGGGACCTGGACTGGGGCAAGGCCAAGATCGTGGTCGCCGCCCTCAAGGAC
>NZ_DATCNW010000172.1:0-3135 GCF_036565025.1 Pengzhenrongella sp. | reverse complement strand
CCCTCGCGCGGGACCGGGTGACTGTCCGGGTGAGCACCGGGGGCTCCGAGCTCGCGGGACGGATCGAACGCGTCGGCGCGGACCACCTCGACCTCAGCGCCGGCATCGACGGTCCGCCGGCCGCCGCCCGGCTGTGGGCGGTGCCGTTCGCCGCCGTGCGCGTGGTGCGCTCGGACTGACCGCTACGCGGGCGAGGTGTCGTCCTTCGCGGGAGCGGAGTCCTGGATCACGCCGGCCTCGATGCGCCGGCGGGTCTCGGCGTACATGCGCTCGATGTACCCCTCGAGCTCGGTCCGCTCGATCCGCCACTGGTTGCGCCCGCCGATCTGGATGGCGGGGAGCTCGCCGGAGCGCACGAGGGAGTAGGCCTGCGCGGCGGAGATGTTGAGCAGCTCCGTCACGTCGGCAAGCGTGAGGAACCGGGAGGACAAGGACATACCCATAGCCCGAAGTCTGGCACGTCGGACCTGCGTTGCTCTGTTCATCCACAGCCCACCCGCCGACCACCTGCACTCACCGACGACGTGCACCCATGATTGGGCCCTGCGAGCGGCACCATCCCCGGGGGCACTGATGGACATGATCGTTGCGGAGCCGGTCAGTCCGATCGCCGCCCGGCTGCGCCGGCCGTCCTGGCGGGATCCCCGGCTGCTCGCCGGGCTGGTGATGGTCGCGGCGGCCGTCACCGTGGGGGCGTGGGCCGTCTCGGCGGCCGAGGCGAGCACGCCGGTCTACGTCGCACGCGGCACCCTGACCCCCGGCGAGCCGATCAACGCCGACGCACTCGCGGTCGCGCAGGTCCGCCTCGAACCGAGGGAGGCGGCGCGCTACCTCTCGGTCGCCACCGCCCCGCCGGCGGGCCTGGTCGTGCTGCGCACGGTCGCCGCCGGTGAGCTCGTGCCGAGGTCCGCCGTCGGTGCTGCGACCGCGCTGGCGTTCCGGCCGGTCGCGGTCGCGATCTCGGACGCGCCGTCGGAGGGGGTCGTCAAGGGTGCGCTCGTCGATCTGTGGGTGACGCCCAAGCCGCACGACGACGCCGCGGCCCCGGTGCCGCGCCTGCTCGCCGAACGGCTCGAGGTGGCCGAGGTCAAGCGGCCCGCGAGCGCGTTCGCGGTCGGCGGCCAGACCACGGTGCACGTGCTCGTGCCCTCCGGGTCGATGTCGCAGGTGCTGGGGGCGCTCGCCGTCGAGGGCACCGTCCAGGTCGTCGTGCTGCCCGGCTCGGGCGGGTAGCGCTAGATGATCTTCGGGGTGCTCTGCGCGGTACGCGGCGCGGGTGAGACGGCTCTCGTCACGGCGCTGGACGGCGCCGCAGGCCGGGTCACGGTCGAGCGGCGCTGCGCGGATGTCGCGGAGCTGCTCGCGGCTGCCGCGGCCGGCGTCGGCCGGATCGCCGTTGTGTCGGCCGCCCTGCCACGCCTCGACCGGGAGGCGGTCGCGCAGCTGCACGCCGCGCGGGTCCGCGTGCTCGCGCTGACGCATCCCGCCGGGGGCCAGGTCGAGCGGATGCTCGCGCTCGGGGTCGACGCGGTCGTCGACGACGCGACGGCGGCGGTCGGGCTGGTCGCGGCCGTCCTCGCGCTGGGCGAGGCCGCGGACGAGGACCTGCTGGCGGGTGCCGGCCCGGAAGCCACCGACCCGACGCCGGGCGAGCTCGGTGCCGCGGACCCGGACGCGGCGGCGCCCACCGGCCGGATGATCGCGGTCTGGGGCCCGACGGGTGCGCCCGGGCGGTCCACGCTCGCCCTCAACCTGGCCGCGGAGCTCGCCGGGTCGGTGGGCGTCCCCGGTCCTGGCACGTCGCCGTCGGGCGGCCCGCGCGGTGCGCTGATCATCGACGCCGACACCTACGGCGGCACGATCGCCCAGCTCGCCGGCCTGCTCGATGAGTCCCCGGGCCTGGCCGCGGCGGCCAGGGCCGCGGGGCAGGGCACCCTCGATCTGGCGGCGCTGGCCCGGCTGACGCCCGTCCTCTCGCCCGGCCTGCGGGTGCTGACCGGGATCTCGCGCGCGAACCGGTGGCCGGAGCTGCCGGCGTCGGCGCTCGAGGTGGTCTGGGAGATCGCCCGCAGCCTCGCCGCGTGGACGGTCGTCGACTGCGGGTTCTGCCTCGAGCAGGACGAGGCGCTGAGCTACGACACCCACGCGCCGCGCCGCAACGCCGCGACGCTCTCCGCATTGGAGGCGGCCGACGTCGTCGTGGTGGTCGGCAGCGGCGACCCGGTCGGGATCCAGCGACTGGTGCGAGGTCTCACCGACCTCGCGAGCCTGCCCGTCCCGGTGACCGCCCGCCGCGTCGTGGTGGTCAACCGGGTGCGGTCCTCCGCGGCGGGTCCGCGGCCCGGCGACGCCATCGGTGCCTCCCTGGGCCGGTTCGCCGGCGTCGATGCCCCGCACCTCGTGCCCGACGACCGCGGCGGGGTGGACGCCGCGACCCTGCGCGGGGTCACGCTGCGGGAGTCGTCGTCCGGCTCGCCCGCGCGGCGGGCGATCGCGGCGATCGCGGCCGGCCTCGAGCAACCGGCTCGGGCCGCGGCGCTCGCGGCGCGGCTGACCAGGCAGACTGGACGGGTGCGCATCTACCTGCCGGCCACCCTGCTCGATCTCGTTCCCACCGACGCCGGGGCTCGCCCCGACCTCGCGCCCAGACGCGCGCACGCGGTGACCCGCGCGCTTCGCGAGCTGTTCCCCGACGCCGACGAGGAGGGGCTGGAGTTCGCGGCGTCCCTCGCCGCGGCCGACGACTCCCTCGAGCTGCTCGGCGCGACCCCGGGCGCCCCGCGACGGCGCCTGGTCCTCACCGCCGACGTCGCCGACACCGCGGTGCACACCCGCACGGACGGCGACGACGTGCCGAGCGCCGTCGAGGTCACGGCCGTGGTGACCTGGGACCAGATCGCGTGCGGGCACGTGGACGAGCCCGGCGCCGCCGACGACGTGCTGGCGGCGCTCACCGGCGCCGACGCCGCCGTCGAGCAGCTCGACGAGCGTGACCTGCTCTGGTACGACGTGAGCGAGCTCGACGCGATCGGCAGCTGATCCCGATCCGTAACGTCCGAGCGTTGACGTCCTATAGGACGTCAACGCTCGGACGTTACGGGAATTTCTACCGTCAGTCGGCGAGCGGCTCGAGGA